>JBGTHH010000357.1:0-9441 GCA_041746275.1 Pirellulaceae bacterium
ATCTTACTCAGCGGTACCTGGGAGTCGACCTATGGTGACAGCCTGAAGCAAAACGCCGTCTCGCTTCGAACTTACGACCGAAATACCAAACCCATCACGCGAATGGCCGCATAAACCAGCGCCGTGGCGAGACTACACCCGAACTGTGCGTCTCTATCTCCATGTGACCGAGGGCTCGTAGTCCCGTGGTAAACCCTGACATCTTTCCTTGTTCGTTTGGGCCGATGCGAAAATCCACCCAAATATGAATGGGTGGTCCAGAGGGCAGTAACTTCACAGCGAAATCGCGGAACAGCTCTGGCTGAACAACAAGAGTGGCGTTACACCAGTAGACGCCCAAAGCCGCGTTGCAGGTCTCCAAGACAGAAGCTGTAACCTGCGTTAGCAACTTCGAGATGTCGATTGGGGAACGTGCATCGTCGAACATGATGGTCACTAGCAAATGGGCTCGATGAGGTTTCAGCACTTTTGCAGCGTCTCGCCAAAGTACACTCGTCGCACACGGTCCTTCCAAATCAGACCAGGGGATTGGACCGGGCATAAGTGACAAAAACACGTGTGCTTTCTCGCCGACGTCAAATGTCAAAATCTTGTCGTCGGATTTTTCAGTTGGGCCCAACGTCGGCAGATCGGGCCAAGTTGATGCCATGTCGTTCTTGATAGCGCTCGGCGAGATCTTAGGGCTGGGACCAAGTGGTATCATCGCAATCGCGAATTGTTTAGGCGGCTCGGGCATGATTTGTTCTTTAGCGACAGGACGAATAACGATCTACCCGTCTGTACTCGGAATGGTAGATTGGCTGTTGAACTGAGACGCTTGGGCGCGGACTGGATACCGACTATGCGGACGCATCGCCTGTTCGTCTCGACTGGCCATATTCTAATGACTGCGAAAGAAGCGTGGCAACGCGGCGAGGCAGTCTTGGCCGACCGCTGTGGTTGAACTCTCCCACAAGCTGAGCCCACAAACTCTTCAGCCGAGTGGTTTAGTTCAACGCACCAGTTAACTTGCCGGGGCCGCTGCAAAGAGTTCGGGCCGCACGAAAGAGAAATGCGGCTCCGGCAAGTTGAACGGCTGATTTGGCGCTACGGCCATTCGACGCCGGTCGAGGATAAGTTGAGCGTAGTACCGGTGGACTCACGGAAGACCGCTTGGTTCAATGTCGCCGACTCCAGCCATTCTTGCAGCCAATCGGGAACTTCATCGATGTGGAGAGGTTCGACGGGCCGGGCGACCATATGATATCCCGCCGGTTTCGGCTCGGCTCCGTAGATGTAGTCAAAGCTATATAAGCCGTGTTCTGCCGCCAGCCTCCAATCGTCGACGCGGGGCTTCTGGATGAGGATCTCTGCCTGACCTTTCCGCGGCAGCATCCCGAAGAATTCGGCCACGCTGATGTAGGCATCCAGGTCGCGGAAGATAGACCTGGGAACCGGCCCTGGACCGGCAGTCGTGAGCATACCTATCGAGCCGCTGCGGTCGAGTGCATACCACTCGAAATCGGCCCAGTCGATTCCTTGGCCAGCGTCAACTGCTTTCCAAATAGAGCTTATCCAATCTCGGTTAATTCGCCCCATCACGCGTTTTCCTCGCCGCCGAACGACCCGGCCTGCAAGACGGTTCGATTGCAACAGTGACGCGATGGCCGGGTTCGCTGCAGCGTCTGGTTAGGCCATTCATCCGTGGCGGTGCCATCGCGGGCGGTTCAGTATCCCCGACTGGATTCGAACCAGTAACCTTCGGCTTCGGAGGCCGACGCGCTATCCAATTGCGCCACGGGGACAAAAAGGCGATGAGACACGTCCGATTATGACAAGACGCGACACGAAGCGTCAAGAAGCCCTCTGTCACCGGTTCGGTGCATCGGTATCGACTTGCTCTGCCTCCCGCGACGTTTTCTTACGTCCAGTCAACGCTTCTCTTGGTCATCTCTCGAAGCATTTGTTGAACCGGTGCAGGTTCGCTAATCCGTGAGCGTTCAGCGAACCGGCCTCAAGTCATGCTGGCTTGGTCAAGCAACTTCCGCAGGGCGGTCATCGCGATTTCGCCGAATTGGCGCGGAGGAATCTGCGAGATGTGGGGATGCATTAGTTCGATCGACACGTAATCGCTGTAGCCGATTTCGCGTAAGCGGGTCATGATGGGTGCGAGTGGAATATCTCCCTCGCCAGGAAGAATGCGGTCCGAGTCCGAGGCGAATTCGCGGGGCGTGTCGACCAAGTCGCAGAGCTGCACGTGGAATAGATTCTGTTTGGTGAGCAGCGCGAGATCCTCTGGCTGGCTGGGACCAACATAATAGTGAAAGGCGTCGAGACAGATCCCCAGATACGGGCTGCCGACCTCATGCACCAAGGCGACGGCCGTCTGCAAATTGTTTCCCAAGGCCGCATCCGCGCGAAACTCCAAGGCGAGCCGCACGGCATAGGATGCGGCGAGTTGGGCGGCCGCGGCGAGCGACTCGCGAAACCGTTCGATATCCGCTTGCCGTAGCGGCGGTCGAATATCACACGCCACGACCATGGTTGTCACGCCCAATTCCTGGCAAATCGCTAAGCGTTGTTCGAAGAGCTCCCACGCGGCCACTTGGGCCGCCCCCTGACTCGCCAGAATACCGCCTTGCAAGCTCGCCACCGGAACCTTCATCGAGTGCTCTTGAAGCAAATCGCGAACGGAATTCAGATCATGATGCCGCAAGTGCTCTTCGAGCTTGGTGAGCCAGACGTCCAACGCTCCACACTTCCCCGCAGCGAAATCGGAAATATCTTGCTCAAAACTGGAGTGGAGCGTGCAAACTTGGCTGAGCGCGGGCTGCATCAGGTATCACTCCGTGGGAACGAGTCAGTTCAGGAAAGTTGTGGAATCGAACGGGCTTCGGTGGGGACAACGGCTTCCATCGCTGGAAGTGCGCTCGTTGTTCTAGTGATCCCACAGGTGGAGTCATCATCCTAACAGAAGCAGGAGGGGGCGACCAACGCAGGAGAACGCCATCGCTCCCTTGGTGAATCACACCATTTCTGCTTCGAAGACCTGCTCGGTGCTCGGCCTGAATGCGCGTCTCAATCCGTTACTGCGATGACGTTCCTGATGTCATTCCGTTTCGCGATCACGCTTCTTCAAGACCTTGGCATAAGGTAGCGTGATTCGAACTTTGTGCCCTCTGCTGCCTGTATTTCCGGGGGGGGTAACTACAGTAGGCATTTCTTAGGCCAGGGAATAGACAACGTCTTAGACCAAATTATCTCTTGTCTTCCTGGTATCCGCTCCCTGCTAGAAAGCACTTCTGCCTTTTGAAAAGGATGTACTTCTCTTGGTCAAAACCCCTCAACCGCGCCCACACTCCCGAGATTCTCCTCTGACTCTTCGGAAAAAAACAACTTCAACGTCGAAGACGGCTCAGGACAACACGACCGCAACTCGAGCGGCTCGAAGAGCGACAGCTCCTCGCGCTCGTCGATATGGGGCTTTCGCTCCGAACGCAGCAACAGTTGCAGACGTATCTGAGCTCTTTGGATAGTAAAGCCGATACGATTTGGTCCCAGAACTTCTTCAACGCTGATCTGCCGATCGTAGGCAGCAGCCTGAATGACTTGCTGGATGGCGACAACTCGGGAAGGAAGTGGGGCGACTTTCTGAAGTTGGGCGATGCGGTCGGTGATTACTTCGCCCAGTTCGACCCGGCCAGCGAACACTTCGTTCCCGCCAACGCCAACATGTTGCCGACGACGCATGGTCTGCGCGACGCGTTGCTAGATGATTTCAGCTTCGGAGGTAACGTACTTTTCAACACGAATCCGACCAACAGCGGCCAGCCGACCGTGATTATTACGGCGGGCGTGGGTGACGGTAACGACGGGGATGCCAACGGTCAGTTGCAGTTCAACGTGACACTTAACGCGGCGGGCATGAAGAGCGTCGCGGTGAGTCTCGATTCGTTGGGCAGTAGCTGGACGGATTTGGGGCTCGATCTTACGGCTGCGGCCACCGTGAACGTCAACACGGCGATCGATGCGCCGTTCTCGTTCGGGATCAACTCGCCAACTTCCGGATCGACGCAGTTCTTTAACTTCAATAAGTTTGACGTCTCGGCCAAGGTGGCTGCCAACGACGCGACGCTTGGCATCGACTTCGGACCTTTTGCTGGGGACATCACGGCGACAAAGTTCGAATTAAATGCGGGTGCGCGGTTCACCTTTAATGGTGGTGCCGCCAATCTGGGTGCCGGTTTGAACGTCGAGTCGTTTTTGCCGCCAGCCGCCGCGAACATGGTGGACATCAACTTGTCGGTCGATCCGAAGTTGTTTGGCACGTCCATCTTCGCGGTCGGGGCACAGCCCACCGTGGCCTTAGTGGACAACAACATCTTCGACGGACTGACCGCACCGCCTCGAAGATCGCCAAGCAAGGCGTGCAGCCCGGTGACGAGGTGAAGTATCTGACTGAAGGAGGCGAGCGATTCTCGGGTACAGTCGCCAAGGTCGACGGCAACCAGGTCACCATCGAGTATGACGCCTCGCGAACCGATCTGGTCGAGCGGAACGCGACAACTCGTTCGTTCCACTTCGGTGTGGCTGGCACGGTCGGCGATCAACTCAAGAGCTCGCTGGGGCGACTGCTGGACGGCGATCGCTTCGGCAGCAGCGGACCGAATCTGGACCAAGTCATCTCCGAGTTCGCCGCGTTGTTGGGTCTGGCCGGCGATAACCAAATCAAGAACTCGCTCAGTATCTCCTACGATCCGGCGACCAAGATCTTCAGCATCACTCCCACGTTCACGCCCGATCCGCTGGCGTTCGAGACGCGTTTGGATTTAGGGGGCGAGATCAAAGATCTGTCGATTGGAGCCACCGGCGACTTCATGGTCTCGGTCACGCCGACCTTGCGGCTGCCCATCGGCATCAATCTGTCCACCGCCCCAGGTATTCCAGCGGGTGAGCGAGTCTTCCTGCGCGGCAACACCAGCGGCGACGCGAATTTCGATCCACTGCCGGAAGTCAGTTTGGTGGTCACCGCGAATCTGGACAACCCGCGCGTCCGCGCCGAGCTAGGTTTCCTGTCGGGCACATTGAAAGAAGACGCGGCGATCACTCCCAACGGCGGCATCGCGATCACCACCACCTTCGCCGCCAACATCCAGGACATCGACTTTGCGGGCGATCCCAACGACTCGGCCAACGACGGGCGATTATCGATCCGAAACTTGCTGCGTTTCAGCGAGATCAAGAATGCCATCGTGCCCACCGTGACGGGTACGGTGGATATCGACGGGCTGATCGTCACAGCGGAAGCGGCGGGAGCAACAATCCCCGGCCAGATCAACATTTTCACGACGTCCGATGGCACTCCTGGTACGAAGGGCGAGACCGCAGTTATTAACAACCTGAACGACTTGAAGACGTTGTTCTCGTCCAAGCGAATTACGATCGACCCGAATCTCGGTTCGTTCGGCGAGCTGCGACCCGCGGATGTCGTGGCGATGTTCCTGCAGCTTGGCAACGCGCTGCAAAGTGTCGCCGACAGTTTGGATGCGCCCGAGGGCCTGCCCTTCATCGATGAAGCGATCAGCGACGTCGTGAGTTTCGTCGACACCTTGGAGGGCTTTGCGCAGAAGCTGTACTTCAATCCCCAGGTGCTCGGCAACGACGATATCCAAGTCACCAATCGCCAGTTGAGTCAAGATGCTTTTTTCACGGTTCAAATTGGCGGGGCGCTCGCGCCAGTGCTCGTGAAGGTCACGAAGGCCAGTACCGCCGCCAACGTGAACATCAACCAACTGGTGGCACAAGTCCAGGCCGCGATCAATAACGCCTTGGCACCTTCCCTCACCGCCGCCGGGTTCACGGCTCCGTTCGTGATTGTCGAACGCCCGCGACCGTTCAACGTGGGCGATAGCAAGTTGACCTCGATCGCCGATACGACGGGTGCCGCGCTGCCGAACTATGTCGAGCCTTTGCCCGCGGGTTTCAAGCGAGTGACGGCGAATTTCGCCGCGGGAGTGAATCTGTTTGATGAAGGGATCAAGGTCGGGTCGGTGGTGTACTTGACCGATGTGGCGGGGAATCGCGTCCGCGCGGTGGTCGACGATTTGAAGATTCGTGAAGTCACGGTGCGGTACGAGAGCGCTGCGGTTCCCGCGTGGACATCGGTCAACTTCCACGATCCCGACGACGTCAACAAGTTGAGCATTCGCACCGCATCGACCGAGATCGGCACCTCGTTGCGCATGGGCACAGTGATGGTGACCGGCCAAACCCCTGGTCCGGATTCGGGGCAGCTTAGCGCGCCGCTGGCCTTTGACGTGGTCGTCGACGGCGAGACCACGTCCATCAGCGTGCCGGTGTCCGCGATGTCCGCCAATGCTAACCTCGCCGACTTGTTGAACGATATCAACGACGCCTTCACCGCCGCTGAACTGGCCGATGTCGTCCGCGCGTTTGCGGATCAAGCCACGGGCGCGGTTAAATTCGCCGCGGTCTCGGGCGGCAGGCAGTCGCTGTCGATTAACGGCGCACAGCAATTGGGCTTTGCCGCGTCGCAGGACCAAGACGCGAACACGGCGGCGAGCGAACTGGGACTGGGTATCGGCGCGGCGGCGGCGGGTGCGTTCCGCATCAACTCGATTCAGGATCTGGTCCACACACTGAACGGCTTGATTCAGACCAAGGCCGATGGCGTTACGCCCTTCTCGACCTCGTTGACCTACATCGCGGAATCCGAATCCGTGCAAGAATCCGTGCAATTCAACATCTCGTTGTCGGAAGAGTTCCGTCGCGCCATCGACGTGCGATTCGACACCGGATTGGATTTGGGCTTTGCCGACCTGGAGCTGTTTGGTTCCGCGGGAGGCGAGTTCATCGCCAGCGCGAATATCGACTTGCAAGTCGGTATCGATTTGGGGCCCGTCGGCGGCAGCCAAGCTGTGACCGCCGCCACCAAGGTCGCCGACTTGAATGATGGCCTCGGTTTGCAGTTCAACGTGGGAGCCATCGCGGCGACACCCATGGCCGTGAATGGCCAAGGCGAACCGGTTGTGGCCAGCGATTTGAACCTGAGCATCCACTTGAAGCGGCTCGATTCCAACGGGGCTTTGACGTCTACCTCACCGAACTTGGCGCTGACAATCACCACCGCGGAAGCGGCGGATGCAACTAGCGTCGCGGACTTGGCCGCCATCCTGAACGACAAGCTGGCCACGACGACCGGTGTGACTGTCACCAATGGAATTCCCTCACTGGGCTTCTCGGTGCAATCGATCGCCAATCGCAGCTTGGCGGACTTCGGCGTCAATTTGGTGCTCGCCGACACGCTGTCGATTGCGTTGCGAGATGGAACAAGCTTCGCGGTGAATCTATCTGGTGCGACGACACTGATCGATGTGAAGAGCAAGATCGAGGAGCAATCCAGGTTGGCCGGTTTCAGCAGCGATCGCGTCAAGGTGGTGATCAATGAAACCTCGCGAGCCTTGGATTTAACCGACTTGACCGAGAGCTCCAAGGTTCCCGGAGCAGTCAAACCGGCTTTCACAGTCAGTGGTACAGCGGCGACCAAGCTGAAGATCGCTAAGTCTGCAGTAGATACGACCGACTCGGCGGGCATGGTCGTGCGGACGTCGACCGTTCGCGGCGATGCGTTAACCTCGACTGGCTGGTTGGCTTTGATCGCCAACGATCCCACCATCATCGGCTTGACGCTCGACGGCGGTGCGACGTTGGGCTTCGCGGCATCACAACCCAGCAACCGTCCCGATATCCGCATTCAGACGCGTAACGGCGGTTCGTTCGATATCAACCTCGATGCCTCGACGCTGGCGGGCAGTTCGTTCACGCTGGCTAATCTGCCGGCCGCGATGCCTGCGGGTAGCGACATCAAGACGGACGGCGATGGTGCCAGCGTAGCGGAAGTTCAGATCGTCGATTTGGTCACGGGCGGCCGGTTGGCGGGGATCGTCGAGCACTTGAATAGGACCGTCGGCACGCTCGAAGGAGACAGCGTCAGCGGAACTTCAGAGGTGCGAGCCGTCGTCGACAAGATTCGCGAACAAGTGACTTCGCAGGCCAATCTTTTCGCCGCCTTGGACCGCATGGCTAAAGAAGTGTTTGATGCAATCGAGGATCGGGTGCGGGCGGAGTTGGGCATCGCCGCCCCCAACATCTTCGAGATCACTCCCTCCATTATCGGCACGTTTGTCGATGCCGATTCCGTCAAACCGGGCTTCCAGCCGACGTTGCTGGTCGGCCTGCACGATCAGCAGCGGTCTGAAGAACAACTTGATTGGCAAGCTGCCACTGATCTCCGGTAACGTGGACATCGACAACAACAGCTTTGTCAAAAAGCTACGGGACTTCTTGACCGCCTTCGATTCGCAACTCGAGGACCTCGAACAGTTCCTGGATCAAGGAACGGTCCTACAAACCATGCTGCGGGAGTTTGTGTTCGATACACTCGGTCCCGGTTCGCGAAACGGCACGGATGGATTTGATATCCTGGTCAAGGCCTCGGGCAGCAATGAAAAAATTACCACTCCGGAATACCTCACCGGCATCGTTGTCGACGCCAATACCGGCATCGAGTTCAATCTTCACATCGCCGGGAGCGACCATTTGGAAGCCGACTTCGATCTCGGGCTGGACGTCTTGGCCTTCACCTTTGATACGTCCGGCAAGGTCAATCTCGACTGGAGCTACAACTTCGATTTTGGCTTCGGCTTGAATTTGACGGACGGCTTCTACTTCAAGCTGAACGAGAATGTGATCTACGATGCCTCCGGGTTGCCAATGTCGGGCACGCCGGAGTTGGGATTGAACTCTACAGTCTCGCTGGCACACGGTTCGTCGCTGAGCGCCGAGCTGTTCTTCTTGAACCTGACCGCAACGGTTGTCGAGGAGGATGAAACGGATACCAACGGTGACGGTCGAGTGAATCGCGGCGTCGGTTTCTCGGGGATGATCTTCGTCGACTTCATCGATCCCAACGACGACGGAAAACTGACCATCGCCGAGCTGCGACGTTCCCAGGTCAGCGAGTTGTTTAATTCCGGCATCACGACCGAGGTGTATGTCGAGCTGCATCTCGAGGCCAATACCGACTTCAGCAACATGCCGGGCGTGACGGCCGGTTTTGAATTGAACTGGGGCATTGGGCTGACGACGCAGAAGGGCATTGTCGGCGGCGGACTGCCCGAGGTCATCATCCACGACGTGACAATGGACTTGGGCAGCTTCTTGGACAAGGTCGCCGCCGAGGCATTCGGTTTCTTCGAGGAGTACATCCAGCCCGTCAAACCGTTGGTCGACTTCCTGGCCATGGAAGTGCCGGGCTTAAGTGATGCCTCGGAGTTTATCGGCGGACCGAAGGTGACGTTCCTGACGATGGCGGCGTTGTTGGGCAGGCCCAGCCCGAAAACGTTGGAGCAAGTGGAAAAGGCCAATCAGGTTTTGCGGATC
>JBGTHH010000358.1:0-3798 GCA_041746275.1 Pirellulaceae bacterium
GCGTCACATCCCGTTCCTCGCCGTCGGCAAAGCGGGCCACGACATGAAGTTGCACGCGATCGTCCGGCTCGTTCACGATCGCTTCTCGCGGTGTCACCAACAGCGTTGTCAGTGCGGCCTCGTGGCTTGGCCCCGGCGTTCCGCGAGCAATCCACGTCTGTAGCAATTGATACTCGGGTGAGTCCTCAGCGAAGCGGACTCCTCCTTGATGGGCCATCTGTCCGGTGGGCTTCTGCAGCAGCAGGCTGCGTTGCGGATTCAGCCGATCAACGCGGCGACCATCCGCTTCGCGAGTCATCCAGTAATGATCAAAGTCTTGATCCTGACCACGCAGCGACAAGCGAAAGCCCCCCTTGCCGCTGGCGTTCCCATGACAGGCTCCCATATTGCACCCGGCGCGGGAGAGCACGGCCATCACGTCGCGCGAGAAGGAGACTTCAGGCAGCGTCTCGGCGCGCGTCTCCACGGCACACGCCAGCACAAGGTACAGAGGGAGCAGACTCGCACGCATCATGACGCTCGGACGTTCGGGAAGGCAGGTTCAGGCGGGACCAACACAAGGCTTTTCGGGACAGCCCCCAGTATCGATGATTGGCCAGCGGGTGGCAAGTCAATCCGCGAAGGTCAGTTCCAATCGCTCCCCGCACCGTAACACGCGATGGGCCTGGCCCAACCGCATGCACTCCGCGACAAACTCGTCTGGTGACGCGGTATTGAACGTGAACATGTCGTAGTGGCAGGGAATCACCAGCCGCGCGGCGATGTCATGCGCGAGTTGAGCGGCTTCGTGTCCCCACAGGTTGCCGGCGACCCGCCGTTCCGGCGCGCGTCCATTGATCGGGAGCATCGCGACGTCAATGGTCCAACGCCGCAGTCGTTCGGCCAAGCCGTCGTAGAGCACGGTGTCGCCGCTGTGATAGATGGTCCAGCCGCCACACTGAACCACATAGCCCAAAAAGTGGCAGCGTCCCTGAGCATCGCGCTGGATCATGTCGTGAGCGGCGGGGATCGCGTGGATCGTGAAGTCGCCGACCTCGACCGCCTGTTGCTCGTCGATTCCCGTCAGCCGCTCCGGCGAAGTCAACAAACGCTCGGCCGCGAAATCACGATTGGCTTCAGGGACGACGACCGCCATTTGCGGATTGACTTGCAGCAGCGGTCGCAACGTCTCGCCATCGAGATGATCGGTATGGTTGTGGCTGGACGTAACGACGTCGATAAAGTCGAGCCGTAGCGGATCGATCGCACGCTGCGTCATGCGGATATGCGGTTTGTCAGTTAAGGCGTATTTTGTCGTCAACGAATCGGAGAGATACGGATCGAGCAACAAGTGCCTCCCTTGCCACTGTAACAAGAAGCCGCTTTGCCCCAGCCACCAGAGTCGCAGTCCGCCATCGTCGACTCGAGCCGCTCGAATATCGGCCAACAGTTCCGCGTCCGATAGCGCCGGTCGGATCATATCCCAAGTTCCTCGCGGACTTGCTGAACACCCGCAACCATGTTGGCCAGTTTCCTCCGCGCCGCCCACCGCGCGGTCTGACTCAGTCCACAGTCGGGAGCGAACGCGAGCCGCTCGGCGGGTGCGTGTCCTAAGCACTGTCGGACACGAGCCGTGATCTCCTCCACGGATTCGATGTAGTAACTCTTGACGTCGATGATGCCGACAGCGACATCGGTGCGCCGTGCGATTAGCTCGATCAGCTCCAGTTCGGCGTACTCGCGACTTGCCATCTCCACATGGATCTCGTCGACGTTGAAATCGAGAAAGTCGGGAAACATCGGCGCGTATTGTCGCGGGCCGACGGCATGACCCTTGTAGTTGCCAAAGCATAAGTGGGTCGACAAGCGACACTGGCCAAAGATCGGCTCGATGGTCCGGTTGAAGATATCGACGAAGCGGCGGCGATCCTCGCGGTGGGCATAGCAACTCATCGAAGGTTCATCGACCGTGATCTCCTGGCAGCCCGCTGTGACCAACGCGGCCAGTTCGTCTCGCACCAGCGGCAAGAGGGCTTCCGTAATGGCGAAGCGATCACGGTAGTGTTCGTTGGGTAGCAGTCGTCCGCTTAGCGTGTAAGGACCGGGTACACTGGCCTTCAAGACTGGGCCGGCTGGTGCCAGCCGCCGCAATCGTTGAAACTCGTCGACCGCGCCCAGTCCTCGCGGAGCTTGCAATTCGTCGATGATCCGGTGCTTCCCACGTTGGTCATGTGCTGGGGGACCAAACTGTCGCGGCGTTCGATCTTCCATCTGAATGCCGGTCAGGTAGCCATAAAACGACAAATTGAAATCCAGCCGCGTTTGCTCGCCATCGGTGATGACGTCCAGTCCGGCGGCAATCTGATCGTGAATCGCCACCACCACGGCGTCGTCCTGAACTTCCGCGAGGTCGTCGGGACCAAATGCCGACAAGTTCTGGCTCGCGAACTCAAGCCAACTCGGAAAGGGATAACTGCCAATTACCGTGGTGCGTAGCGGTCTGGGTTGCATGGATTCACTTCCTCAGAGCCTGTCCGAAAAGGGGGCTGACCCTTTGGAGGCGGGTCGATTTTACTGGGGTTGTGGCCTCGCCGGAGAGGGTCAGACCCCTTTTCGGACAGGCTCTCAATTACGGCTCTTGCCAACCGTGGCAAACAGCCTCGCCATTCTGTGGGCATGTTCATCGTAAGCGGCTTCGAACAATTCGGTTGCTCGTTCTTGACCGACTAGGCACCCCGCGGTCAGAACGGTCGGCGGACGTCCGGCGCGTGTGAGCCGGTCTGCCACAGAGGCCTTGATCGCGTTGGCTAGCAAGCAACCGCCGACGGTCGAACCTGGAGCGACTGGAGTCTCAAGTCCTGGGATCGTCACCATCGCATCGCCCTCGGGAGCGCCGGTGTCGAGCACCAAATCAGCACAGTCCGCCAGCTTCAAGCCTTCCGGATGACGACTGACACTCGCCGCGCTGTGTCGTTGGCTGATCATCGCCACGACTTTCACGCCACGCTGCCGCAGCAACTGAGCCATCTCGATCGGCACGACATTACAGCCGCTCGAGGAAATGATCATCGCGCCATCGGTGGCGGTAACATCGAAATTGCGGAGGATTCGCGCGGCGAGTCCCGGGGTATTCTCTAGAAACATCGCTTGTCGCTGTCCATTCGCCCCCACAACCAAATTGTGGAACGTCATCGACAACTCAACGATCGGATTGAAACCGGGAAACGACCCGTAGCGCGGCCACATCTCCTCCACGATGATGCGGCTATGCCCCGCGCCAAACAGATGCACGAGGCGGTCGGCGAGGATCGTCTGGGCGAACCACTCAGCGGCCTGCTCGATCTGCGGGAGCTGTCGTGCCACGGTTTCGAGCAAACCACGGCAGAGATCCAGATACGTCTCGGCGGCAGTCACGTATTCCCCTCGGCTTCCTCCGCGATGTCGCGGTATTGACCTTCGGAAACCGACCAGCCGCCATCGACTCCGAGCACCTGCCCGGTCACGAACCGTGATTCATCCGACAACAGGAATACCACGGCACCATCGAGATCGCTGGGCACTCCGACACGACCTCCATCCAGCGGCTGTTTGGTCGCGATATAGTTCATAATCTGGTGATCGTTTACCGCGCGTCGAGCCAGTGGTGTATCGACCAGCGCCGGTGCGACCGCATTGAAACGAATATTGTCGGCGGCATAATAAGCCGCAGCGGCCTTGGTCAAACCAATTGCGGCGGCTTTGGTCGCGGCATAGGTATGCGTGGCGAAATGCTTGGGCGACGGCGAATCGGCCAGGACCGACGACATATTCAGGATGCTG
>JBGTHH010000359.1:0-6034 GCA_041746275.1 Pirellulaceae bacterium
GAGGCAAACGGCTCCACCGTCACCTGGACTTCCTTATCCGCTTCCTCCAACCCCACGGGCAGAGACAGATGCAAGATGCCGTCACTGCTCACCTTCGATTTCACCACGATGCGATTCATGGTCGGGCCTCCATAGTAGAAATTTACTTCGTCCATTGTACCCGTTTGGCAGAACTGGCGCTGCGGAATCAGGCACGATGATTTAGCCGTAGTTGCCCGCCGAGAGGGGCGCGGGGGGACAGCCATCCTGGTCTGTTCCCCGATTCGTTGAAATCGAGAGCGATCGCGATAAGCTCGCTGGTAAGCTGGCTGTCCCCGGGCTTGTAGCCACTCGCATGGTTCCCTTCCCCATGGTTTCCCAGATAGATGGCTGTCCCCATTGTTCCCGTCACAAGTGACCATTCGAGACAGGCGCGGCCCGCTACATTACCAGACTGCCATCCTGCCCGGCTTGTCGCTGAGGATCGGCGTCCCATGCGCTTTCACACCTACGATCCCTTGCCCTCGAAAAGGTGCTGTGTCCCCGCGTTGTTTCCCGCGTTGTTTCCCCAACTCTCGCTTGTTGATCCTCCTAGCCACCGACGATAAGCTACCGAGATAGCTGGCTGTCCCCATGTTCCTCCCCATGTTCCACCATCTCTTTGTAGGGAACTGTCGCAGACGGGACGGGACCGAATGAGATTAAGCACAGATCATCGTCAGGTGGGTGGTTTCCCAAATGCTGGCGTAGTTGCATCAGCAAAGTCTCGCCAACTTCTGCCGGCCCGCCGTTGGTGCCTACCACAATCTCGCACATTCGATCGAAAGTAAATACTTTGCCTGGAGTATTCGAGGCGTTAAATAACCCGTCCGTGAATAACGTCAACGACTCGCCAGGATGCAGTGTCAGTGTGGCGGCAGTGTACTCCGTATCCTCCACGACACCGAACAGAATCCCTCCTTCATCACGGCTGGGCAGACTCAAGCTACCATCAAGATGTCGATGAATCGGGGGCGAAAGTCCCGCACGCACAATTGTTGCTTCGTGCGTGGCTGGGTCCAGTGTGACCATCATGAACGTCATAAGCGGATCCGAATAAAACTGACAAACCCATTTGTTTAGATGGGTGACGGCTGCGACTGGGTCAGATTCCAAAGCCAGACAAGACCTAACTTCGTCGCAGAGCCCAGCCAATAATCTGGCCCCCACGATTCCCGATCCGAAAACCTCGGCGACGACCACGACCAATCGGCCACCCGGCAAGAGAATGTAGTTGTAATAGTCTCCGCCACTACCAATGCGTTCAGTGGACGAAATGTTTTGAAGGTAGTCGAAGAAAGTGTAACCTTCGATGACTGGTCGTTTGCATAGCAAGGGGAGTTTATGCACATCCTTCGACCGTGTGAGTGCTTCGTCTCGGTCCACGGCTTGCAGTCCTATGTTGGCTTGACTTTGCGGACTCCGCAAATCACATTGTATCCGTACCATCGCTCGATTTGGACCTGCCGTTTTGATTCTGAGCGATTCCAATCCGCTTGCGTCGCGATCTCCTTCAGTTTCCGAATCTCCCGCACCACCGCCTTCAGTTGCTTCTGAACGTCATCGGGCAAATCAGTAGGGAGTGTAAGGAGACAGCCCGGAGTGAACGGGGACAGCCAGCTTTATTGGAGATCGATTCTTGACAGCTACAAAGATTCGGGCCGAAGGGGACAGCCACCTCCCGGGCGGGGAAGGGCCGAAAAGGAAAGCCGTTTTCGGGAGCTCTCGGTCCCCAAGGCGTGCAAGACGAAGAGCCGAGAGCGTCGTGTACCCCGCAGCTCAAGTGACCATTCGAGACAGGCGCGGCCCGCTACATTACCATACTGCCATCCTGCCCGGCTTGTCGCTGAGGATCGGCGTCCCATGCGCTTTCACACCCTCGATCCCTTGCCCTCGAAAAGGTGCTGTGTCCCCGCGTTGTGTCCCCGCGTTGTGTCCCGCAACCTATAGAAAGAAGACGCGTGAACACGCGCTGTCATATTCACTCTGGTTAGCCTCACGTAGTATTCGGCGGATCATTTCACCGATCGACCGGCCAGTTTGCGGCCAGAAGTAGATGGGAGCGAACTGCTGGCCTTGCGCGGACAGGGATCTCGCCAGACGAAGGAAATCGCGCCCGCAAACCTTGCACGATGGGAAACGGAACGTGAACATCAGCGTAGCCCGACAACATGCCTGTACCCGTCGCTACCCAGACCAGTCCGTCAGTAACTGGGACTGGTTCTTGCGAAACTCCTCGACGGCCTCCTGCTCGCGGCGTGCAGCTTGCTCAATCTCAGCCCGATGATCCTCGAAATAGGCCAGGGCACTGTAAACTTGGGCCAGCGACAAATCGGGGTAAACCGTGGCCGCGATTTCTTCAGGTGTGTAGCCGCCCCGGTCGCGCGCCAGCACGATGTCTCGCACGCGGATTCGCAATCCTTCGATGTGCGGTTCGCCTTGAAACAGACTTGGTGTGAAAACTATGTGCGGGTATGAAACGGCGACAGACATGGACCTACCTCGGTTGCCAACGAAGTTGCACGGTTGAATAGGATCGATTCTAACTCCACCGCCCAAGACACGAAAGGCGAACTGATGCGACGAGTGAAGTACGCCTGAACAAGTCTGGGGGAAATGCGGCGACATCCAGCTTTCAGATTTAAGAACCCGACCTGACGATTGGCTGGCTCCGTTGCCGCTTGAAGAAGGGTCCACGGTGTCCGGGGAAGGCAAACGGGCTGGGTCGCCCCAGGGGATTGCTCCCCCAGGGCTCCCACAGATCTGGACGTGCGGAACTATCGCATCCGGTTCCTCAAGCTACACCTTCGCTTCGCTACCCAACTCGGCTATCTGCCATTGTTTCGTAGACATGTGATCGGAATCCGATGCTTCCGGCATGTTTCCCGCCGGCAGTTTTGTTACCTGGTGACTCCCTTCCCTCGGCCGGTTCCTCGTGGGTCCGAGTTCCCCGGATTCGTCGGTACAATGGAGCACTATGCCAAGACGCATCGAGCTTTACGTTTTTTGTTGCGCGATCGCCCACGGCTTCACGCGCCGCACTACAAATCGCTCCCCGCCGATTCGTGGCTGATGATGGGGATCACCGATCTACATCAGTTATCAGTGAGTTTGCTGTTTTCGCAACAAGACTCCAGCGACGGGCACCGACCGAAGGTTGGTCGGGGAGCGGGTTGTAAGGACCGTCGCGAGAATAACTTCCACATTGTTTGGCAGGGGCTAGAGGATCGTTTGAACAGGAGGCAACCGAGGAAACGGAGAAACCATCTCTGTTTCCTCAGTCTTCTCCCTGGACTCACTCCAAATTGGCTCCGGGTAGAATTAATCTCGATACTCCGTCGGTCAACTTGACAACATTGAAGTTGATGATCAACCCCAGCGGGATGTCGAGCAGCTTCATGTAGCTGAGCAATTGGGCCTTATGGATGGGGAGAACCTCTTCGACGGCTTTGCCTTCGACAAGCAAACAGTTGTCGACTAACGAATCAAACCGGAGTGGCTCTTCGCGTTGGAATTGCTTGTATCGAACGATCACGATTTTTTGTCCTTGGACGACGTGGCCCCGTAGTCCGAGTTCCATCGTCAGGCACCACTCGTAAATCGATTCGAGCAACCCTGGCCCTTTGTCCTTATGCACTTCAATCGCCGCTCCAATGACGTCGTGGGTTATTCCAGCCGCTTGTGTAAAAAGTGGATGCATTGTGGGTCCTTCACAAACAGAGGAGACAGAGAAAACAGAGAGATCGTATCTCCGTTGTCTCTGTTCTCTCCTGTTCAAACAATCCCTGGGTGGGTTCCGGCAAGCCGCAGGTAGACATATCCGCAGCCGAACTGCTGAAGTTATTTCCTCGCTGGCCCTAACTAACCGAGCGGCAGCTCGCATCGGCTGCGGCCCTGCCGCCCTACGGAGTGTCGCCGAGTTCCGTCGAGATGAATACCAGCAATTCGTTTTCGACGACGCCGATCAAATGGTACGGCTGATGTACACGGTAGCGAACGCGTTGTAGCCCGATTACGTGGGCTCGTTCTAGTACCATTACGGTGATCATCCTTCACCGACAACTTCTTCATCTCGATCCTGGCTCCCGACAAGGCGGTGGAGCGACCCGGTTTTGCCGAGCAGTTCGGCATGGGCTCGCTGCCCTCCAATAACTATCAGGACTATCCGCCCGACGCTCGTTGGGCTACGACCCGGCCTTTCGGTAAGCCGCGACTTGTGTTTCGTCAGGGCGTCTCCCATCGGAACTGAAACGAGTACAGGTCTGCATCCCGCAGAATGAAGACGACTCGAACCACCTGTCCTTTCAATGCCGCGACATCCGTCCGGCCTCGCCACGACACCAGGCGGTCCAACGTGTCGCCAAACAGTTCATCGCTGTCTTCCCGCGTGAAGCCGTGGATGGGCTGTCCCTGGGCGTCCAGCAGTTCTACCCGCACATCACCCGCAACCGATGTCGAAAAGTTTAGCGACAGCGCGTTACCGTCGAACTTTAGCGGTTTGGTCTGGAGTTCTCCTCCCGCGTACGGCGCATTCAGCGCGACGAAGCCATCCTGACGGAGCGTGTACCGGCGGAGCGACGTCCCTGTGCTACCCGACCAGTACGCTTCTGTGGCATACAGGGACAGCTCGCGAGGAGCCCCGGGAATTGTCGGAGGCGTTTCCACCGGATGCCAGGCGATGAACTGGTGTCCGTAGTTCCATGTGCCCGGCCGCTCGATACCGGGACGAAGAAACGCTTCGTTCCAGCGTTTGAACGTTACGCCGTCCCGACTGGCCATGAACTGGCCCTCGGTGAGCGCGGCACCGAATCGCTGCACAAGCCCGGCCTTTGCGGAGCGGACGGCAAAATCGGGGAGCGCCTTGAGTGAGGCGGGCCACTGCTCGATTTGTTCCGGTGTCACGCCCGGTTCATCGGTCGAGGCCGCGCCGGGGTTGGCCCTGTCGATGTACCTCACGGGAAAGCCAATGAAGATATGTGGCGCGCGCGGGCAGGGGGCGATGCCGTTCTCGTACATCTGCTCGGGCGGCGATCCGGGGTACACCAAATCGGCCTGCTCGGTCCAATGCATTAAGTCCTTCGAGACGGCGGTGCGAATGGCCCGGATGCCGTCGGGCTTCCAGACCTTGGTCGTGGTCGTGCCGGCGGTGAAAATCCTCCAATACGCGCGGTACTCGCCACGCTCGCTGTCCCAGAACATCAGGTTCTGCGAATCGAATGCCCCGGCCGTGATCGTCGGTGCGGGAGTCAGCGGCTGCCAGTGCAAGCCGTCAGCGGAACCCAGCGGCACCAATCCCAGCGGTTCATGGGATGTCATCAGGGTCTTGTAGCGTGCTTCCGCCGGGGCATGGGGGTTCTGGTCGCGGAACACCGCCGGACCACCCACTCGCAGGTTCATGCTGTGGGCCATGTCGGTCGAGAGCACAATGTTGTTCTCCTTCGACCCATTGAACTCGACCAGGCCCAACCGGGGCTTCCGCCAATGGATGCCGTCGTCGCTCTCGGCGTAGCACAAGTTTTCGCGCGACGGCAAGAGCTGGTTCCCGGAAGAACCCAGGTGCCACGCGCGATAGTACATCCGGTATCGCTCCCCGTCCCGAAACACCGAATGGTAGGCGCTGGCATTCCCTTCCCACGGTTCGTCGTGGACCAGCACCACCTCTGCCGGCGTCGGTCGCTGCAGCCGCAGGTCGGCCTTTCCGTCCAGCCTCTCGACCAGCCAGTCGTCGATGAACAGTTCGCGGCGACTGCCAATGTCGAGCGGTTCGGAAGCGAACGCATCTGCCGACAACAACCAGCCGTTGGCCACGCAACAAACCGCAAGCAGAAACGCGGGAAGGAAATACACGGTCATAGGGGAATTTGCGAATGGAGATGAGTGCGCACGTTCAGCGATACTGCGTGGAGCGTAGTTTTTGGGGGACTCGTTGTCCAGTGATTGGAAGGCTGTCAACACGGCTTGACGGAACCGACGGTCAAAAGATTGGGGCTTCAATCCACTGTACGACCCTAAGGTA
>JBGTHH010000360.1:0-9827 GCA_041746275.1 Pirellulaceae bacterium
CCGCCGGTAGTGAGAATCGCTACATTCATATCGGCCATATCGGTCTGTCGTTCGAATGCCGCAAGGATGGAGGCCCGAGCCGGAATCGAACCGGCGTACACGGATTTGCAATCCGCTGCATAGCCATTCTGCCACCGCGCCGCGCCTCACGCCTTGATCAATAGAAGATAAGCTCTTGGCAAGTCAATGCCTTAATGTTCTTGACATAACAAAATTTTCGATGCTAAAAGCTGTGTCTAAGCAATATGTCAAGAGAGTACGCATGTCCTTCAAATCCAAGTTGGCTTTCAATGTCAACTCACCCTCCACCAGCGACATATCCCGAAACAACGAGGCATGATCGGCGCTGGCGGTGGTACACTCTCTGGCAACGTTCAGGTCCAAATGTGGCAGCCAGCCGGACCACTTCGTCTCGCCACTGCCGGACACCCAACTGGCTTGGACGCCGCTGAGGTCGTACTGGAGATCGGATTCGGGCACCTGCGCCTTCACGTAACCATCCTGTCCTGACTCAGCGACGCGTCCCAAGCCGGGAAGCGTGAGCGCATAATCGACGCTTTCCGGATGCCGATCCGTGGAGATGATTAACGTCCGCAGATCGGGCGTCACCTGCACTCCTTGAATTCGGAGTTCGTAATGCGGCGTTCGCTGTTGATTCTGCACCACCTGATACCCCGGCCAGAGCGACTCGAACCGATCTCCGGCGGAGACGTATCGACCGTACTCCAGCATCGCGGACTCTTTCAAACCGGCCAGTTGATCGGGATCAATCGGCCGGTCAAAGGCGACGCGGATCTCGTGCGGTGAGTGGGGCCAGATCAGGCTGGGTAGCGGGAGGTTTTGGCGGTCATAGGCGACTTTGAAGAGCGAGCCCTTCCCGGTGGGACCGCTGCCCCAGTCCGGCCCTCCGCTGTGAGCGGCGATGACCAGATCGCCGGAGGGGGAAATGCAGGCGTCGGCGGGGAGCATGTTAATGCACGCGATGATTTGATTTTGAGCGACGTATCCGACATCGGTCCAGATCAACTTCGTGCGAAAAATCTTTCCACGGGAATAGCCCGTCATGATGCAGTCGGACGCCCACCACTTGGGACCGAAAACCGGGCCGCCGTTGACGGGGTCGTTGAAGTTCAGGCCGCAGGTCGATTGATGCTGCGGGCGATAGTCGTAGGTGCTCGGCTCATCGATCACGCCGGGCAGTTGCTTCGGATGCCGCGGCGGGAAATCGTAATGCCGGCCCCGCTGCACGGGCAGCAGTTCGTCGAACGGATTTCCGTTGGGCAGCCATGTCGCCCCCTCCTGGTCCGAGCAGAAGACGTCCCCATACTTGTTCAGACGAATGCCGACCGGAAAGCGGATTCCCGTGGCGAGGATCTCACGGCTCTTGAAATCGGGCGCGACCTTGAGGATCGTGCTCCGTTCTGACTCGAGCGAAAAGTTCGCCTGACCATTCTCCACCAGATAAGCATTCGTGAAGTTCTGTGTCCCCAGGCCGAAATAGACCGTGCCATCCCTGGGATCGACATCCACGCCCAGCGCGTCGACGCCGTGGGACAGTTCCGTCCAGCCGTCCGCGATGATGATTTCCTTGTCGGCCACGTCGTCACCGTTCGTGTCGACGATCAGTACACATTTTCCCTTCGCCGGTACGAAGACTCCTTGGCCGTGCTTGTAGTCGGGAGGTGTCAGCGCCATGCCGATCGGCGCCCGCAAGGCGTTCTCGCCGTCATTCGCCCAGAACAAAGTCGCCGTGTCCTCTAACCCGTCGCCATCGGTGTCGCTCAGCGGATAGATCTTTCCGTCGTAACCTAGCGCGACCAGTTTGCCGTCGGGACGGTACAGCACGTTATTGATATTGGTCAGCTCGAGCGGCAGTCGGCGGACCGTAAAACCGGGCACTAGCATCTGCACCGAGGGAGGATCTTCGACGCGGACCAGCGGTTTTCCACCGGTATCAGACATCGGAATCGGAAGTTGACCAACTTTGCCGTATTTGCTTTCCAGATACTGATCGACCAACTTTCGCTCGTCGCTCGAAAGCACTCGGTTGTAGAGGAGCACCTCGGCGATGTCGCCGTGGAGAAATCCCTTGTGCGGCGGACCGCCGAAGGCCGTGTAGTAACGCGAGCCAAGCACCAGTTGCTCTGCCTCGATCTTGTCTCCGCTCGCTCGGTCACGGGTTCCCACCGGATCGCCGTTGACGAAGGCTTTCAGGCCTCCTGGTCCGGCTGCCGACACCACGCTCAAACGCACGACGTTTCCGAAATCGATGGCTCCGTTGTAGAGGTCGCGAGCGCCGCCGGCGCCGGTCCCTTCGATATTCACAACTTCAAACTTTCGGCTCGGTCCTCCTCCCTGGTCGATATTGATGCCTCGCTGAAAATCACTGCCGTTGTTTGGGGCCATGCTCAAGAAGGCACTGAACATGCCACGGTTCTCATAAGGCGCAGCCACGATAAAGATCGTCAACTCGTGAAACGAAGCGCCGTCGGACTGGCGGCTGAGAAAACTTGTCAGCCCATCGAACCTGACCGCTGGAAACTGATCGGTGATGCGAAACTCCGGCTGAGCTTCTTCCTTCGGTTGGATGACATGTTGCATTCCACCCGAGGCATCGGGCCAGAGATCAATCTTGTCGCCATCTTTGAGCTCCGATTTCCCCTGCTGTTGACGGGCCTCAAGAAGTCGCGATGCATCCAGCCACAGCGACAGCCCTTGGTGTACGGGGAGATTCTGGTCGGCCCAGGTCTCGACTGTGGCATCCGCGGCAAGCAGCCTCGAACAGAATGCCATTCCAAAGATGATCGTCAGCCCGAGCAGCCAAGGTCGTTTCATTAAGCAACGAAGCCAAGATTGTGCGTACCACGCTCGATTCGTTGCGTCAGTTGCAAACGGTCGGCTAGCGACAATCGGAAAAAGTACAGTGCTCAGGGATACGCCCTCGCCACTCGCATACCGACGTAGACAAAACGAGAAGTCGGTAGACTCTTAAACGGTTCTTTCGCTCGCACGTTCTCAGAATGACAAAAATACGAGCCGCCAACCATTACATGGGTTATTGAGTCTGAACTGCTCTCACGCTGGCAGAATTCCCAAGCATTATTGTGCATGTCAAACAACCCCCAGGCGTTGGGCAGGTTCTGAGCGACGCGGTGAATGCATTGCTCATTTCGATGGTCATCCTGGGGAGTGGAGATCGTCCTTGTCCCAATACTGGCGGCGTAATTCCACTGAGCTTCAGTAGGTAAATGATACTCGGCACCCTCCAACTCGCCCAGCTTGCGGCAGAACTCAACTGCTGTGTTAAGGTCCAGTTCGGTTGCCGGGTAGTCCGGTCCGTCCACTTGGTAACCAGCACCTTGCCAGGGACGAGTACCCATTACCTGCTCGAACTGTTTCCGCGTTACTTCGCAGACGCTTAAATAGAACGGTTTCGTGATCGTCATCCGAGCGTGTGCCTTTCCGTCGCTCAAGCCATCGCTCACTAAGTTCGCATCCGTCGGAGATTCAACGGCTGGGATCGGCACCAGGATCATGCCAATGGAATTCACCAACGGCTCTCCCAAAACGAGCTGATCCGCCGACATGTGTCTGATAACGGACGCTGCATCGAGCGTCTTCTCCCCTGCATTCTCGGTTGCAATTCCCTCAGCCTTGTGTTTTGCGGGTTGTGCATCAGAGCCACAACCGGTCATCGCAATGAGCACTAAAGCCAGTCGTAAAGATTGCATAGCGGCGGCCTGTCCTTCCCTTGTGAACGGTGTTTTGGCAACCTCCTGCCAGGTCACCACTGTCTACCTAACTCAGACATATTTCAATAGCAGTCCCCTAGATGCCCCTGTACTGGCAAGTCGGTGTCTCTGCTAGGGAAGCAACCGTTCGGTATGGCCGCGTCGGCACGGACGGCCAGACGCAGACGAAGCATTTCGAAACGTCGGAACAAGCCACTCGCCATGCCGAGAAGCTGATCGCCTCGAAGATCAAGAAAGGCTACGCCGAAGTCGCCTCCGTGTGACAACCGCCCCTGACTGTGCCTTCGCGACAGTGTCCACCAAATCGAGCTTCAACTTTGAACCGGTTGTCGACTTTTCCTGGCCGGACTGTTCATTCGGCAATACAGGCGCAGGCCGACATTCCCGCCCGGAGTGAGCCATACTGCGAAATCAAAGTGGGATGAATTCGGGCATCTTTTGTTTTAAGCTCTCGCGGGACCATCGCCGCCGGGATCACCGCGAAATGTACGGCCAGCCTTTGCTGGCAAGTGTCAGTACCTCAACACGTGGGCAATAGGAGTGTCATTGCCTCGACAGGGGAGCGACGAATGAAGCCGAAGTATCAACTTGATGATGTCCGACGTTCCAGCAAACGACCTCGCCAGACAATCGACATCATGATGAGCCCGCCGACGAACCCGGCACCATAGCTGGCGTTATGCGCCCAGAGGTCTGTCAGAAACAGGACGTGCTTCTCTGGCGGAATTCGTGATGCCCAAGGTTCGACCATCGAGACCCAGCCATACGACGCGGCAACGAAGCCAACAAGACCAGCAGTCGTTGCGACGCAAGCGGCGACAACCATCAGAACAGCCATCGGTCGCATCAAGTCACTTGCGGATCGCTTTGGCAACGTCACCAGCCGAGACACGATCGCCAGCGGCACGCCCAGAAACAGACCGACCCACCAAGTTGCAAGGATGCCCCAGCCAAGACCAAGCAGTGTCGGATCATTCGTTGCCGAAGATCGGAGCGTGAAAGATGGTAAAATACTCGACACACAACCGAGCCGTGATCTGATCGAAGATCGAAGCAATTTTGAGAGGATGAAAATTGAACACCATGCGACCTAAGTCGAGATTGCCGGGAATTACGGAAGACGGATTCCTTGATCCGGCCCATTTTCCGATCGACACGGTGCTGAAACAAGCCTTGAGCGACAATCGTCAAGAGTTCCATTCGGCACTGAGCCTACTTCGATCCATGTACAACCACAAACGTAAGGAAGCTGGCGTGTTCCTGATCGGCCTGCTGCTAACCTGCGGCGACAATTGGGAAAAACGTACAGCGATCGCTACCGCCCTTTACGACGTACAGACCGAAGACTGCGTCAATGTGCTCTGTGGTGAACTCAAACGGGTGAAGAATACGAACTCGACACGCCGCTATCTGAATGAGGTGATCGATCGATTGTCGCGTATGCCCCCGTCGCTGGTTCTCTCTGGATTCGAGGAGCTACTAGCAGACAAATCTTTGACGCCTCGGATGCGGGCGAAGTTCGAGACTGTCCGAGCTGATCTTGACTACAGGCACCAACAGGGAAACCGATAGGAGGGATCTTGTGAATTGCTCTTGGGAGGCAAGTATGTGCGTAATTCGACCCGAAACCAACCAAGACCGAACAGCCATCTGGCACGTCAATGAGGCAGCATTCAATGGTGAAGCCGAAGCCAATCTAGTCGATGCCTTGCGTGATGGCGGTTTCGTCGAAGTCTCGCTCGTGGCCGAAATCGATGACCTGATTGTCGGCCACATTCTATTCAGCCGCCTGTCGATCATTACGAGAATGGGAACGGTAGAAGCTGTGTCGATCGCACCGATGGCTGTCTTGCCAAGTCACCAACGGCGAGGCATTGGTAGTAAGTTGGTTCTGACAGGACTTGAAGCGTGCCGAGAACGAGGCCACAAAATCGTCGTGGTTCTCGGTCATCCCGAGTTCCACCCACGGTTCGGATTCTCTGCGGACCTCGCCCGGCCACTGGAGAACCAATTTGGCAGCGGTGATGCGTGGATGGCGATGGAGCTTGTGCCGGAAGCGTTGGTAGGCGTTGAAGGACGAGTCGAGTATCCACCGCCGTTTAGGGAACTCGAATAGATTGGCAATCAGCGTCGAATGTAACTTCAGAGATCACCAAGCCTGATGATCGAAAACAACAATCCCTACTAGCCACCCGAACATCAGGCAGGCGAAATAAATCAGCCTCAGACGATCTGGTTTCTATGGTTCCGTCGAGGCTTCCTGTGGTGGGGCGCACTCCCGATGCTCTTGACGATCTGGATGGTCGCCAGAGATTCTTGGGGTCGTCACCATCTGGACGAGACGAAGCTGAGAATCCCTCTGTCGGTGGCAGTGGTGGAGTTCAGAAGGAATTAGCCCCGCATCATTCCGACACATCGATGGGCAGTTTCTACGACCGACGTTCCGACGCTGAATCAGAGCGGTTCATTAAGCAGGTTCCCTGCGGGACCGACCCGTCGCCTTCCTATGGCGAAGACGACTCGCAAGTTGTGTTGCCTACACTACTTGCGAGCCGTGTTTCATTTGCAGCGGAGGGCAAGGGATTCGAACCCTCAACCCCTTGCGGGGCGCCGCATTTCGAATGCGGTTGCTAACCATTCGCGTACCCTCCCGGACTTCTATGTTTACTCGGCAGGGCGGATTCAGGCAAGACGCCGTTGCCGTTGCCGCCGCCGGAAAAGTGAGGCTCCGGATCGGGTTGGGACCTCGCACCGATTGCGGCCGGGAGCATGTTCGGAACTTGATGCGCAGCCAGCACATCCCCGCACCCATGTCATGGTCCGCAACACTGAAAGAGCCGGACTATTCCCATCCGTGGGCGCAATCGGCGAAGGCCGTTCCCCACACCGCGCGCGGCCGCTAGAACTCTCGCATTCCCAACTCGAAGGCGGCACACGCGTGCGGCTCGTAGCGAGCGGTGTCATCAAGCGCGATTTGCGGATTCGTGCGGATGACCGTCATGTAGTTGCCACGGAAGTTTATCTGTTAACGTTTCCTTAGCGCGGACGATACGTTGCCTGTGGTGGTCAGGTCGAAGTCATAATGTGCCGAGGTGAGTCATGCCGAAGAACTATCGAGTCGTGACGCGGGGAGTCGATGGATCGATCAAGATTCGTGATTACAACGAAGCGGAGTCATTACTAAAGATGCACAATCAGATCGGCATCGAGGACAGCAGCACGGATCTCTCGCTGCGCGGTCAGCCGGTGTTTCGCGGCTTGATCGGACCGATGCCCGATGGCAAAGGGGTCGTGCGTTACGAATCGCCGGACGTCTTTGAATCGTTGACGAAAGACTGGGCCAGCGCCAAGCCAGCTCGTCGCACCCGACGACGTCGCATGGCAGCACCTGTGGACGACAGCCAGAACACACCAGCGACTTAGCTCGCTCCGTAACCAACCGCTTGTTCTCTCTCGCTGGATGTTTTCGCAAGGGCGAGGTTTCGTTTCGAGTTCGCAGCTCGGGCGGGAACCTCGCCCTTCGCTCATGAGGACTTGGTGTGGGACAGGACCGCAATGGGCCAGCGGCTGCAACGAGCCAAAGCCTGTGCCTCCTCAAGCGTGGGCACAAACACCAAACCGCTATCGGTCGGCAGTTCGTCGAGCGGAACGTCGCCAACGTGCCGCCATTCACGCTCGCAGGTCCAATCGATGGGCACTTCCGTGCGGCTGGTCGCGACTTGAAAGAAGGGACGCTCCGCCGGTGACAAGGTCTGCCACAGATGCTCGTCCCCATAGCGCGCGGGTTGGCAGTTTCGTTCCGCCAGCCAATCGCGGCGAATGCATATGCCATACGGCTCGAAGTCCCAGCGGCCCAGATGTCGGCGAAAGACATGCAGTTGCGGTAGTGCTCCCAAGGGAACGGCGGTAAAGCACACCGTCGGCGTATTCCCACGAATCATGCGGCAGGTCGCCACCAACCGCCGCATCTCGATGATTCGCCGCAATGCCGCCATCGCCGAACGATCCGCCCCGTGGCGACTCAAGAGCAACTCGTCGAGATACGTCTCGCCGGTTTCATCCGGCCACGGACCGGCCGGTGCCCGCGTGCAATGGGTCAGGAATTCCCAATCGTCATCAGACGGCAGTGCCACGATAGGAGGCGGCCTTGAGGAGCTTGTCCACGACGTGCTCGGCGGAGCAGGCTGACGCACTGGGTTTGTTTGATCCTCCCACACGATCCAACCCACGGCTCCCATGTCCAACAATTGGTCTGCCAAGTCACGCTCGACCAAGCCTCGTCCCAGCGCAATGAACACGCTCGCCACGGGCCACTGGTCGCTCGAAAGTCGCTCACGCACCACACGCTCCAATCGGCCATTACGGCGGAGATGAAAGACGAGCAGCCGTGCGGACAAGGCCACGACCGCCCGATCGCGTAGCGCGGTGTGGGCGAGGACGTTAACTGGTACGGCGGCGTCCTGAGGAGCATGCAGTTCGGGCGAGAGATAAGCGGGAAAGACGTTCTCGGCGCGATGCGACTCGGTGCCTTCAAGGCGTGCCACCCAGCTCCCCAGCGATTCTCGTTCCCGTGGTGTCTCCAGGGATATGACGCGGACACCGAACAGCTCGGCGGCGCGTTGCACGAAACGTTGCGGAGTCGTGGCGACTGCGGTCAGCAGAACGTCGTCCGCCTGATGGATCTTCGCACAGGCGGCGCGTAAGACGGCGAACCAAGCGGCTTGCGTATCCAAGCGACGTCCCAAACGCGAGCTCGCCAAGCCGATGCGGTTTCCCAACGGTTGGCCATGCGGCCACCAGACGAATCGGGCGCCAAGCCAGTTTTGCAGCTCGCTCGATTCCGTCGGCAACCAAACCAACTCCGCTCCTTGTGCCATCTGCTCGGCCCACCAATTAAGTCTCGCTTCAGCACGTTGTCGCTGTCCGCGTGGGAGGCTCTGACCATCGAAGTTGGTCCAACGCTTCACGATGTGGGTCAGCAGGTCGTCCGCACTCGTGAGGGCACACTCCTGTCCAGGAGGCAACCAGCCCACTTGTTGCAGCTCGCGCACCACATGACTTGGCAGCAAAGTCACGACTCGATGCCTCACGTCGTTAAGAGGAAACGTCGCGCTATTCTACTCCGACGCCAGCCAACAACCGCAACAACTCGCGATTCCCCTCGGGAAACGTCAATGACCGCAGTTCGAGACGCGGGACCCAACGGAACGGCTCGAGGGGTCTGTGGTCAGGGGCCAGCGGTCGGCAGGCGAAGAAGTGGAGTCGTACGTGATCGTGGGTGTAAGTATGGAGATGGCTCGCGTAGCTGCCCACGACCACAACGTGCAGCCCCGTTTCCTCCAGGCATTCGCGCACGGCGGCTTCCTCGGGCGATTCGTCACCTTCGACGCGACCACCGGGGAACTCCCAGTAGCCCGCCAACGGCTTGCCGGGAGGACGTTGCCCCACTAGAAAACCATCGTTGTGTTCGACGACAGCGATGGCGATGGAAGTCGGCAACGCGCACATCGCAGTTCCCCCGCGTCGGTCCTACTTGGCGGCTTCGATCTTGTCGAGCAGGCGGCCCGGCGAGCCCATCATGTTGTAGCCGCCATCAATGTGCAGGATCTCGCCCGTAATGCCGTCCGACATATCGGACAACAAGAAGGCTCCGGTTCGGCCGACTTCGTCATGCGTGATATTGCGGCCAAGCGGCGACATGTGTTCGTAGAGCGCTTCCATGCCTTTGGCTCCCACGGCGGAGCTCGCCAACGTCTTGAGTGGACCTGCGCTCAGCGCGTTCACGCGAATGCCTCGGGGCCCCAGATCGTGAGCCGCATACCGCATGGAAGCGTCGAGTGCCGCCTTACAGACGCCCATCACGTTGTATCCCGGCACACAGCGCTCGCCGCCAAAGTACGTCATTGTCAGGATCGACGAGCGAGGGCTCATGATATCCTTGGCCGCGTTGGCCACCGCCAGCAGGCTGTAAGCGCTGATCTCCATCGCCATCTTGAAGCCGTCGCGGCTCGTCTCCAGCGTGTCGCGCTTAAGGTCCTCGGGGTTCGCAAAGGCGATCGAGTGGAGAACAAAGTC
>JBGTHH010000361.1:0-3712 GCA_041746275.1 Pirellulaceae bacterium
AACCAGCAGTTTTGGAATTACCGCCGGGTAGAGGCGACGTTTTGGTAATTACCGCCGGCTAGCCGCGACTAGCGGTCCGGCACCCCGTCATCCTAGCGGCCGGTTGCCGGGATGGCAAGGTTTTCCCTGAAAATTATTGGCCTCCCCAGGCGAGTCGTATACAAATGAACATGTCGCCACTCCCGTGATTCAAGTTTTCGCACCAATAGGGGAGGATGGAAGTCATGTCATCGCAACGTGGTTCAACCCAGGGGGCTCGAAGAACTTCCAAGCCACGCGAGCCGAAGCGTGCGTTTCAAGCGGGCTCGGGAATGGCACCACCTGACGGGAACGCGGTAACTTGCCGCGAT
The DNA here is from genome assembly GCA_041746275.1 of Pirellulaceae bacterium. Lineage (GTDB taxonomy): Bacteria > Planctomycetota > Planctomycetia > Pirellulales > Pirellulaceae. The sequence goes on from JBGTHH010000361.1 coordinate 351, forward strand.
TGGGCGCTGACCTGGTTCGGCCGACTGGTCCGGTTTCATCGCATCGAATACCCGCAGTCGTGGCAGTTTACTCGTGATGAGGTCATTAAGTTCTTGCTCAGCGAGAAGGAGCGCGGGGCTCCGACTTGGAAGCGTCTCAAGATTGTCGAATCACTCCAGTATTACCAGCGATTCGTGAGGAACTCGTCCGACCCTGACTTGGATGACATTCGATCAGTTTTGCAGGCTCGGGTACTCGCGGAGCAGCAGTTCGATCCGGACGCGCCAACGATCGAAGAGGCGGTCGGGGTGATCGATCCTCGGGAGCCCGAAGCGATTCGCGAATTGCGGCGCACGATGCGCCTGCATCAACGGGAGCTGGAGACCGAACGAGCGTATGTGCGGCGAGTTCGCCAGTTTATGGGAAAGTGGGAACTGGATAGCCTAGCCTCGTTCGATCGGATCACGCCCAAGGACGTCGAAGCTCACCTGTCGGAATTGGCGGTAGACGGGAACGTGGCCGAATCGACTCAGAACGTGGCGTTTTACGCGATGCTGTTCATGTTCAGGCACGTTTTGAAACGCGATCTGCAATACATTGACGCGATCCGCTCGACCAAACCGAAGCGGATTCCGACGGTGATGAGCCGGGAGGAAGTGGTCCGGGTGTTCGAGAACCTGCGCGGCGTTTATTTGACCATGGCTCAGATTCTCTACGGAGCGGGCCTGCGGATCAGCGAATGCTTGCGGCTGCGGATCAAGGACATCGACTTCGACCAGATGCAGATCATCGTCCGGCGCGGCAAGGGAAAGAAAGATCGCGTCACGCCGCTGCCGAAGCAATTGGTCGAGCCGCTGCGAAATCTAATCCGTTGGCGGCGAGTCCTGCACGACCGGGACTTGGACGAGGGAACCGCGTCTGTATGGTTGCCTTTCGCGTTAAACCGCAAGTTCCCGAACGCTCATTGCGAGTTCAAATGGCAGTACCTGTTCGCGTCGGACCGCTTGTCGCGCGATCCTCGAAGCGGCAAGCTGCACCGGCATCACTTGCACAAAGGAACTTTCCCATCCCATCTGAAGAAAGCCGTGCTCAAGGCGGGAATTGACAAGTACATCACGTCTCACACGTTCCGGCATTCCTTCGCTACTCACTTGCTGATGGACGGAGCGGACATCCGCACGGTTCAGGAGCTGCTGGGACACAAGGACGTCCGCCGGCCGGGGACAGCCATCCTGCTGGGGCCTCAGGAGGAAACCCATATCTCTCTCCAGGCTATTGTCTGCTATTGCGACATTGGATGGGTGTCCCCGGGCACGTGTCCGCCGAACCGAGCGGTGAGCAAGTCATCGGAAATCTCGTCCAACCACGCTTCCCAATCGTACGTCGTCAGGTCAATTGTCGGCTGGGTCAAGGCCCGAGTGCCCGTCGGTGGAGCTGCCCGCGATACGATTGGTAAAGGTGTTTGTGGTGAGGCCGATCTGGCTGCACGCGACGTGTCGGAACGTGACGTTGGCTTCGCGACGGGGGACACCGGCAGATCGGTCGGCGGGGTGGTGCCATGCGGAACGAGTGGGCTCGATTCACCCTCACCGAGCCCAGCGGCTTGTTCATTGAGATAGTTGATTATCAGCAGCACATCCAGTGGCGATACCGTGCGGTCACCATTGACATCGAGGTAGGTTCGTGTCGCGGCCGACTCGCTTTCCGCGCCTGCCAATCGATGCCCGGAATTGAGGAAATTGATCGCCAACAGGACGTCGATGGACGAGACCTTGGTATCCGCGTTCACGTCGAATGGATTACTGGGGTTTTGCCAGGGCGATCCTTCTCCTTCGCTCATCGCTCCCGCTACGACCTGAATGCTCTTGTGTCCCAGCGGTGCCGAGGCGAGGACTTGTGTGTTGTCAATCACGGCCCCCACGTTTTCGATGAAGATCCCCAGTCCTCCCACGCTGCCGTTTAACTGATTGACTTGAGTGCGCAGGGGATGGAGAACGGTCAACGATCCGCGATGCAGCAGCGCCGATCCGACGGAGGCTTCGGCCTGCAGCGTCAATTGGTTGACACGCACATCGATTCCCGCTTGGCAACCGGCAATCCCGCCGCCTCCCGCGTCGAGCGTGACGTTGGCCGTTGTCCGCACTTGCACTCCGGCGATCCCGGTTCGCGATGTGATCGTGACGTTTGAGTTGCCGGCGTCAATCAGCGAGCAGTTACCAAAGATGTCACGGCCTGCGGTCAATTGCACCACGCCCGTCGCCCCCGCACCCGTAAACACCGGCGAATTGATCTCCAAACTGTTCAACGCCGTCAGCATCACCGGTGCATTCTGGGTCGTGATTGTGCCGTCAATGAAGATGTCTTCGATGTCGTTTGCGTCGGGATCTGTCGCCAGCGATCCGCTGCCCAGCGATGTCACTCCTCGGAAACGCAAGGTGTCGTTTCCCGCCCCGCCGCGAATCATGATCGGTAAGTTCAACGAACCGGCTCCGAGTCCACTGAGATCGATTTCCAACTCGTCGTCGCCCTCGCCCAGGTCGATCAAGATGCTGGTGATGCCAACCAGCGAGACCTGAACCGAGTTCCCAGTCGTGGGAGTCTGGGTGAAGTCACCCACGAGATAGATCATGTCACTGACGACCAGTCGCTGCGTGGTCGGATCAATACGCAAGCTCAACCGATCGTCCTTGCCACCCGGAGCGACGTCGTGAATTAGCAGCGTTCCTGAGGCTGGTTCGACAAGGGTACTCGTGCGGCCGATCGATAGGGTGGCTTGGCCGACCGCCGTGCTGAATGCCGACGTGGCTCCGTTGGCCGTAGCGTCGAATCGATCTCCAGCCCGTCCGGCCGTGGCTCCCGTTTGATCCCAAGCGCGGAAGGCCAGGCTTGGGGCAGCGCCTACTTCGCCAGCCATCCCTGGTACGTAACGCACGACATCCGCGGCGCGCAGCAACAAGGCGGTGGCATTCGAGACTGTCCCCACAGACTGAAAGCTTGTGCCTCCGTCGAGCGAAAACTCCCAGCCGTCGCCGTTCGCTCCCGCCGTGGCCACGATGGCGATCCCGATCAACGCTCCATCGTCAACGTCAGTGATCCGGTTGCCACCGGCGCTGGCGAGGATCGAGGCCACCGTTGAGCCCGGGTTGGTGACGTCATTCTCCGCGATGGGCGTTAAGGTCATCGTGCCGGAAGTATCCAGAACGGGCGCGTCATTCTGACCAGTCACCGTGATGGTCACCGTAGCCGTCGCGGTCAACCCGTTGCCGTCGTTAACTCGATAGGAAAACGTGTCGGTCGCTGTGACTCCGGCCGCGAGCCGTTCGAACTGCCCGTCGGGATCGTAGTTGATGGAGACGTTTCCAGGTAGGAGCGTGACGCGACC
>JBGTHH010000362.1:0-11111 GCA_041746275.1 Pirellulaceae bacterium
CGATCTGCTGCGTCATTTGCGAGAGCACTTGCAGGGCTTGTTCCTGAGCCGCCTCCATGCTTGCGGAATCCGCCTGAGTTCCCTCCGTCGGCCCGCTGACTGCCGCCGCCAGTTTTTGTTGCAATGGCGAGATTTCCTCGGCCAGTTGCCGCTGAGCCTGCTCGGTTTGCGCCACCGCCTGTCGCTGACGAGGCGAGCTATCGTACTGGCCAATCGCTTTCGTTGCGGCTTCGAGTGTGCGTTGTTCGCTGTCAATCCACTCCAGGAACTGCCACACATCCATTTCATTGCGCCGGCGCTCACGATCGCGCTGCGCCCAAACATCCTGCATGTGCTTCACCCACAGTCTCAACAACTCCAGGTTACGCCGCGCCGCGGCATGGCTCGCGTCCGCGCGCAGACTATCGCGATAGTGCCGCACGGCTTGCTCCATCAGCTTCAGCCCCTGCTCACGCGTCTCGGTCTGGGCCTCTTCAGGCTGTTCACCGAACAGTTCCTTGGCCTCCTGAGCCACGAGGCAACCCAAATTGTAATGACTGTCCGCTACCAACTGAGGATCGCGCGACGTTGCCGCTTGCTGGAACAACTCGGTGGCTTCCGCTCGCTGTCCATGCCGTGCTAGGGCACATGCGCGATCGTAGGCGACACGATGATCTCCGGGAAGCTCGACCGCTGCTTGAGCAAAGGCCTCGGCGGCACCCGCAAAATCCCCTGCGGCATGTCTTTGCAAACCCGTGCGCACCTGCTGCCGCGCGGATTTCGATGCGGCTTGAGTGGGCGTGCTAATGACAACCGGCATACACAAAGTCCAGGTCACCAAGAAGGTCATGATGCGAATTCGTTGGACAGTCATGTGATGTGTACCTCGACGTTCGCAAGTTCTCGCCGTCGCGGATAGCGGGGAATCAGCATTTCCACGAGCAGCACGGCCAAGCCGCCACCCACAAACCATTGGAATCGCTCACGATAGCGTTTTCGCTTGGCGGACAAGACATCACCACGCGTGAGTCCCGCCAAGTGTTGTTCATACACCTGGCCCAAATCGTAGGCACGTGTCTTGGCGGGAATATACGCACCCTGAGTCGTCAGGGCGATATCTTTCAACAACGACTCATCCATCTTTGACCAGACCTCCTGTCCATCATGCTTCAGGTAGGACAGTGTTCCCGACGCATCGCGGAGGGGAATCCGCATCCCGTCATTGGTATCGCCCAATCCGATACAGATGATTTTGACGCCGCGCTCGGCGGCTTGTCGAGCCGCCTCTTGTGGGTACGAGTCCTGGTCCTCGCCGTCCGTGATCAAGACCAATACTTGGTCGCGATCTGGACTTGGCTCCATTGATTCGAGTGCCTTGCGAATGGCATCGCCGATCAAGCTACCTCCGCGCGGCGCGCTGTCGGGGCCGGTATCGTCCAAGACCATGCGGAAGAAACCCTGATCGGTGGTTAGCGGCACTTGCACGACGGCCGCTCCGGCAAAGGCGATTAATCCCACGCGATCGCCGCGAAGCCGCGTCAGCAAGTCGCGAATATCGGACTTCGCCCGCCCCAGTCGATTGGGAGCGACGTCTTCGGCCAGCATGGATCGCGACACATCCAGCAGCACGAACATGTCCACGCCTCGAGTCCGCACGTCCTCAAAGTACACACCCCAACGCGGTCTCGCCGCCGCGACCATCAACAACCCCACGCCGACCAATAGCAATCCAGTCCTCAACCAGCCACGCCCGCGACTCACAGCCGGTTGCAAACGCGGGAGCATTGTCGCGTTGGCGAAGCGCTCGGCCGCAACCATTTGCTGTCGCCGCGCATGGACGATCAAACCGACCATCGCTGGTAGGAGCCACAGCAACAACAACCATTGTGGAGATTCCCAATACATCCGCGGTAACTTTCGAGTATCTCCAGTGCTACGGCAAAGTACGAAAACGCGTGCAACGTAAACCCAGCTCCAGGACGACCAAGGCCAATCCTGGGATCAACCACCACTGGAACAACTCGTGATATTCAGTGAATAGTTGTCCCTCGGCGAAAGTTTTCTCCAGCTTGTCGATCCGAGCGTAAACGTCGGTCAGCGTGTCCGTATCCTGAGCACGGAAGTAATGTCCCTCGGTCAATTCAGCAAGCTGCTTCAACGTATCCTCATCAAGTTTGACGGGCTGCGAAACCAACCGTTCGCGTCCGAAGGGATCGACCATGCGGAACGGCGCGCGTCCCGTGGTGCCCACGCCGATCGCATAGATCTTGATGCCGAAACTCGCGGCGGCTTGGGCGGCGTCACGAGGCTCGACCACTCCCGCCGTGTTCTCGCCGTCCGACAACAAAATGATCACTTTGCTCTTGGCCGGGGCATCCTTCAATCGATCGACCGCCAGCGCGACGGCGTCGCCAATGGCCGTCGCGCGTTCCTCCTCCAAATAATTGCGATTGATAATGTTCCCCGCTTGATCATACACCGGTTCCGCGATCAGGATCTGATCGAGCACGCTGGCCAGGACTCCGTGGTCAAGCGTGAGAGGTGACTTCGCTTCGGCAAAGCCCCCAAACGAGATCAAGCCGATTTGATCATCGGGCCGACCCCGCAGACGACCATCCCCCAAGACGAAATCGCGAAAGACGGCCTTCACCGCCGTCAACCGATCCACGCGCTGGTGATCGAGTTGGAAGTCCAAGGCGTGCATCGATCCGGAACGGTCCAGGCACATGATGATGGCGATCCCCTCGGTCCGAATCCGAAAATCCTTTAGACCGTATTGAGGTCTCGCGAGCGCGATCACAACCAACATCAGCCCGGCGGCGCGCAGCCACGGTAAGGCGCGCTTGATCCGCTGAGCCCACGTGATTGGTAACGCGCGTACCAGACTCGCACTGGAATAAATTATCGCCCCCCGCCGCTCGGCGCGCTGCGACAACCACGTCGCCAGGAGCAGCGGCACCAGACAAAACAACCACAAGGGGTTCGCCAAGCCCAAGGCATTCATGCTGCGGCCTCCTGGTCCGACAGGCCGACAAAACAGCGGGCACGATGATAGGACTCCCGAACGCTCGATAATTCGGGTCGCACGGCGGCGAACTTGACCAGGTCCGCAGCTTCCAAGAACTCCTTTAGTCGCTGTCGTTCGTCACGCGAGAACAGCGTGCCCGCCCCAATCTCGCGCAAGAATTCGTCCGTCGTCTGCTCGGGTGCGTGAACGCCCGTCGTTCCTTCAATGTATTGCCGCACGATCGCGGTTAATCGCACATAGAAATCCTTCACATCACGTCGCGCTGCATCGTCGTGCCATAGTTGTTCGAGTTGTTGTCGGGCCACATCGCGCGGCGTCAGCGGGATGGTCGCTGGCATTCGCCGACGATTCCACACCATCCAGACGACTGTGGCGACAACGCAAAGAAGTGATCCCGCAATCGCCATTCCGATCCAACCGAACCGTGAACGAGGCAAATCGACCGGTGCGGCGTAGTCCTCTAAATCGTCCAACGAGGGTGCCGAGTTGGGTAATACGGATAGCACCTGCACGGTGAGTGACTCCGTTTCTACCTGATGGCGTTGGCCATCTCCGTGCGGACGGTCGTCTTGGAACTCGAACGCGATCGGGTCGATTTGCAATGGACCCGTGGTGAGCGGTTCGAGTGTATAGACTTGTCGCAGGATTTGGCGATCGCCCTTTGCCTCGGGCAGCGGCTCGCGGAAGTCGCGAATGATAAAATCGCCCAATGCTTCGCCAAACGGTGGCTTGTTGACGACGACACCGACTTCATGATCGATCGTCAACGTCAGCGTTGGCTCGTCGGACAATCGCGCGGGAGCTGGCGTGACCTCCACCGTCACGCGCACGGGTCCACGTTCCAGATGGGTGCGAGCGACTGTGGCTACATCCTTTTGGACGTCTGTCGCCGTATTAGGACGTTGACAACCGCAGGTCACCAACGCACCGACCAGCAGCGGCAAGACAAGCGTTCGTCTTACGGTAGTCGGGCTCAGGTAACGATGATGCCCGAGCGGAAACGTCGATCGTGTGTCGCCCATGGACTCAGCGAAACCGCTTCTCCCGCATGCGGAAAAACTTCCGCAAACTCAATAAGTAATCCTTACCCGTGCTGACCGGCAGTTGATCCACTCCCAAGCGAACCAAGGTCTCGGTCAGTGCCGCGCTGCGCTGGCGATTTTGCCGCGCGAACAACTCGCGGACTTGCGGATGCCGCGTATCGACTTCGACGACCTCGCCGGTTTCGGCATCCCGCAGTCTGATGAATCCCACGTCGGGAAAGGTTTCCTCGCGCGGGTCCGACACCGTCACTGCGGTGAGATCATGTCGGCGGTTCGAAATGGCTAACGTCTGACGCGGCAAGTCGCTCAGGAAATCGCTAATCAGAAAGACCACCGCGCGGCGTTTCTGCACGCGATTCAAAAACTCCAATGCGGTGTCGATACGCGTCTCCCGCGCGCGGGGCTGAACATCCACCAGGTGCCGAATCATCCGCAGCACGTGCGCCTTGCCTTTGCGTGGCGGGAGGAAGTCGACGACCGAATCGCTGAAGGTGATCAAGCCCGCGCGATCGTTGTTCTTCAACGCGGAGAACAACAACAACGCGGCCAGTTCAATCACAAGGTCCAGTTTGGAATGGTCTGTCGAGCCAAAGATTCCCGACGCCGAGATGTCGACCAGCAGCAAGACCGTCAGCTCGCGTTCCTCGCAATAGCGTTTGATGAAGCACTCGCCAGTCCGTGCCGTGACGTTCCAATCGATGGTGCGGATGTCGTCTCCGGGCTGATACTGACGAACTTCGTCGAACTCCATGCCGCGTCCGCGAAAGACGCTCTTGTACTGCCCCGAAAACAGATCGTTGACGGCGCGATTGGCCACGATCTGAATTCGCTGCACCTTGTGGATGATTTCGTTGACGGAAGACGCTGGCATGTTGGATTCGAGGGGCTGAGATCAAGGAACCGGAACCGTGCTCAGGATGGTGGAGATGACCTGCTCGGCGTTAACTTCCTCGGCTTCGGCTTCGTAGGTCAGGATGACGCGATGCCGCAACACATCATGGGCCGTGTCTTTGACGTCTTGCGGCGTGACGTAACCGCGTCCATTCAGGAAAGCGTTGGCCCGAGCGGCCAGACCGAGAAAGATCGTGGCCCGCGGCGAACCGCCGTACTCGATCAGCGGCGCGAGATCCGCCATGCCCATGCTGCCGGGCGAACGCGTGGCCTGCACCAGACGCACGATATAATCCTTCACCTGATCGTCCACATACAGTCGCCGCACGACCGCTTGCATTCGCGCGATGTCGTCGGGAGACATGACAGGCTTCACCGTCCCGGCCGTGCCGTCCAGCGCCATGTCCAACACCTTCCGCTCCTCGTGGGATGTGGGATAGTCGATCTTGACCTTCAGCATGAAGCGATCGACTTGGGCTTCCGGCAGCGGATAGGTCCCTTCCTGCTCGATGGGATTCTGAGTGGCCATCACCAGAAACAAACCCTCCAGCGGAAAGGTTTCGTCGCCAATCGTTACCTGCTTCTCCTGCATCGCCTCGAGCAACGCGGACTGCACCTTCGACGGCGCGCGATTGATCTCGTCGGCCAGAATGAAGTTAGCGAAGATCGGGCCCTTGCGAGTTTGGAAGCCTCCCTCGCCGGGCAAGTAGATCATCGTGCCGAGCAAGTCGGCGGGGAGCAGGTCGGGCGTGAATTGAATCCGCGAAAAGCTAGTCGAGAGCGCATCGGCCAACGCCTTGATGGCCGTCGTTTTGGCCAACCCCGGCACACCTTCCAATAAGACGTGCCCATGCGTGAGCAGTCCGATCAGCAGGCGGGAGAGCATTCGCTCTTGTCCCACGATTACCTTTTTCAGTTCAGCGTTTAAGCGATGTAGTAATTCGCCCTGCTGCAGGACCTGATCCTTGATTTGCTGAACGTCCACCTGCGCCATATTGCTTCCCATCGAGTTGGTCGTGCTGTTGTCACCGTGCCAAACCTTGGCGGGGTTAGAGACTGTCCGAAAACGGGTCTGCCCCTTTGGAGGCGAGTCGATTTCACTGGGTTTTTGGCCTCGCCGGAGAGGATCAGACCCCTTTTCGGACAACAGTTCGTGGATCTGTGTCGTTCTACGTCTCGACTGATTTTTTGGGTCGAGGATTTTCCTGTCAAGGTCGCACGCCCCCTTCGGAAAGTCGCTCGTCAGCGGATAAGCTAAGAGCTCGATCAAGTCGAGCATGAGTCAAGTTGGATGGGATTGTATGTCACACAGCGACGGTGCGCCAGTAGGAGCGGATGCAAGCACGGGAGGTGCCGACGAGGCTCACACGCCGGCCTTGCGGAGTGCGATCGTCATCGTAATCGACCGCTTGGGGGCTGGATTCCTGGGGCCGTATGGCAATACCTGGCTCGAAACACCGGCTCTGAACCATCTGGCCAGTGACAGTGTGCTCGTCGAGACGGCACTGGCCGATGCCTCCGATTTAAGTCGCATCTATCGCTCGTTTTGGAGTGGCAGCCACGCGCTGTCGACGATCCCAGTCCCAGCAACGCAAGGCTTGGCGCGGTTGGTCGAGCAGGCAGGTATTCAAGCCGCCCTGTTGACCGATGATCCGTCGCTACTGCGGCATCCACTGGCAGAAGGCTTCGGCCAGCAGGTTTCCTTGGCACTCCCCGCGCCTCGCTCACCGGCCAGCAGTGTCAGCGACACGCAGGTGGCACAGGTTTGCTTCGCCGCCATCGAGTGGCTCGCGAGTGCAACGGAACCGAGTTTGCTGTGGCTACATGCCCAAGGCATGAACGGAGCTTGGGACGCGCCGCGGGACTTGGCCGAACAGTTTCGCGACGAAGACGATCCGGCCGCGTATGCCGAGACAACTCCTCCGTGTTATCGACTCGCCGAGGATTACGATCCCGACGAAGTCCTCAGCATCATGCACGCGTATGCGGCCCAAGTCGCGGTGGTGGATGCGTGCCTGGGCATGCTCTTGACGGCGTTGGCCGAACATCCGCTGGCGGAGGAAACGCTGGTGATCTTCACCTCGTCGCGAGGTTATCCGTTGGGCGAACATGGTCACATTGGGCCGAGCGATCACGAATTGTTTGGCGAGACCCTGCAAGTTCCCTGGCTCATGCGTCATCCGCAGCGACAAGCCGCCGGGATGCGATTGCAGACACTGGTCCAACCCGGCGATCTCTTCGCCACGCTCGCCGATTGGTTCCATTTGCCTGCGGGCGAAGGTCCGCTATGGGGGCGTAGCGTGCTGCAACTCGCCGCCGATGAACAAGCCTGGACGCGCGAAGGTGCGTTTGCCGTGGGAGCCGACGAGCGAGCCGTACGGACTCCCGCTTGGTTCCTGCATGTCGCCGATTCGTCGAAGAGCCTGTCCGAAAAGGGGTCAGACCCTTTGGAGGCGACCGAAGAGGGTCAGACCCCTTTTCGGACAGACTCCAAGTTACAGCTTTACGCCAAGCCCGACGATCGCTGGGAAGTGAACGAGGTCGCCAACCGTTGTGGCGAGATTCCTCAGGAACTGCATGATGTACTGAGTTCCGCCGTCGAACGCCTGAGTGCGGGAATTCCAGTGCCTGGTGATCCGGGTGACACCTCATCCAAGGTCTGACGAAACGCTCTGGTATTCTCATCCAGCCTGACGGTCAGTCTGGAAAGGCTGACGTACCATCCAAGGTTTGACGGAGCGCTGTGGTATTCTCTATGGTGATTTCCCGATGGATGCCGCCGATTTGAACTCGATCATCTGCCCTCGTTGCGGGGCCGATTTGCCGCCGACGGTCGCGATCTGCTCGCACTGTGGCGGCAGTACGCTCGCGGATCGATCGCAGCCAAAATCGAATCAGCATCTCACCCAGTTGCTCGACCGGCCGTGGGTGCTGGTCGTGTTGCTACTGCATGTGGGCCTCTTGGGCATTCCCATCTATTGGCGGACGAAGTACTCGCTCCCGACGCGATTGCTGCTCGTCGTCGGTTCGATCGCGTACACCGTGACGGTCGTGGCCCTGGTGATTCTCATACTGCGCTGGATCGGCCGAGCGCTATTGGCATGATGTCGATTTCTTTCGCCACAGCCCGAGAAACAAGTCGCTGCGCAACGCGTTTGCCATTAAGATAGTCGCTCCTGACTCCACGGCCTCCGTAGGCGTAGCGTGAGGCACGTGCGAGTGAACTGGTCCAGGAGGTGCAACATGTATATTCGCAACATTCGAGTTCATCGACTCGTGGGCGGGACGGTGGATGGTGGTTGGCCGGAAGGTCATGAACCCGAAGACGACTTGCATGCGTTGGTCGAAGTGGAAGCCGATTCCGGACTGACCGGCATCGGCAGCGTCTTCACCAATTCCGCGTTAACGGACGCGGGCGTGCAGACCTTGCGCGGCTATTGGGAGGGCGAGTCGGCACTCGAACCGGAGCGCGTCACCGAAAAGTTGCGCCAGAGCTGCTTCTGGCAGGGACGGGGCGGGACGCTCGAACACGTCATTTCAGGCATCGATATCGCGCTGTGGGATCTGTTTGGCAAGGCCTGTGGTCAACCGGTCGCGCGCCTGTTGGGAGGATACTATCGCCGTAAGATCAAGCCCTATGCCTCACTGCTGTTTGATGCACCCGATGTCCTGGCCGCGCGATTGCAGAGCGTAACGTCGCGAGGCTTTCGGGCGATCAAGTTGGGTTGGCGACCGTTTGGGCGACGTAACTCGAGGTTTGATGAACTATTGGTGCGCACCGCTCGGGAGACGGTGGGGCCGGATATTGATATCCTGGTCGACGCTGGCGGTAGCGAGCAGTTCTGGCCGCATGGCTACAAATGGGCGCTGCGCACCGCACAGATGCTGGCGGCGTATGACATCGGCTGGTTCGAGGAGCCGCTGCCCCCGGACGACATCGAAGGCTTCATCCGCTTGCGTAACCACGCGCCGCTGCCGATCGCCGGTGGCGAGGTGCTCACGCGGCGACAGGCCTTTCAAAGCTGGATTGAACGCGGTGCCTTCGACATCGTTCAACCGGATGCGACCAAATGCGGTGGCCTGTCGGAAGCCCGTCGCATTGCGTGGCTCGCGTATGACCACAACATTCAATTCGTCAGTCATGGTTGGAACACGGCCGTGGGATTGGCGGCCGATTTGCATCTGGCCGCCGCCATCCCCGTGGCTCGTTATGTCGAGTTCCTCACTCCCGCGCCCTACATCGACGAGATCCTGATAAATCCGTTTCAACTGGACGAGCAAGGCTATTTGTCGATTCCCGACAAGCCTGGACTGGGGATCGAGCTCAACCGCGAAGCACTCGCGCGCTTTGCCAAACCATGATCCGCGCCGAGGTTACATCGCTACGCCAGCCGATAGAACTGCTCGGCGTTGTCGTGTAACAGCTTGCGCTGATCGACGGTGCTGCGCGAGCTGATCACTTCCCGGAGCGTTTCCACCCAGCGGTGATAGCTGGCCCCGAGCAAACAGACGGGCCAATCGCCGCCGAACACCACGCGGTCCGGCCCGAATTCATCGAGGCAGAAGTTGATGATCGGAGCCAGTAGCGATGCATCCCAGTCCCCCTGCGGCGCGCGGGCCACGATGCCCGAGATCTTGCAAATTACGTTCGGACAAGCCGCCAGTCGACCGATTTCGCTCCGCCACTGTTCCACGTTATGCGCCGGTTTGGCGCTGGGCGCTGCCTGAAACGCCAGCGGATCGGCATTGCCGCAATGATCGACCACAAATCGCGTGTCTGGGCATAACTTCGCGAGTTCCGCACCGTCGATCAGTTCCGACGGACGCATGCACAGGTCATAGCTCATGCCCAACTCGCCGAGCAAACGCATGGACGCCACAAACCGCTTTTCCAGGCACAGACCGCGCGGAGCCGAGGGGACATGCAGGACTTGACGCACTCCCTTGATATATCGATTCCCTTCAAAACCCTTGATGTACGCAGCGAACGTCGTCAAATTGGGCCGTCCCGAAATGACCGCACCGACGGTGGGATGCTCGGCACTTTGCGATAGTCCGATCACATGTTCGGCCTCGGCTCGCTGCTGTTCGGGCGCGACATCGACTTCCATATACACCGCTTTGACTACGTTCAAGCCAGCCGTCGCTTCTAAATAGTCTTGGGTGACGTAGCTGCGTGAGAGAATCGGCGGCGCGCCCTGCAACCAAGGCGGCTGAAACCTGCTCAAGTCCCACAGATGCTGATGCGTATCGATAATCGGCAACGCACCGCCGGCTGCGGGTTCCGCGGCGGCGACGTGCGATCGGCAGTCGGAATCCGTAGCGACTGCGGTGAGCAACGTGGTGACCGACGCTTGTTTGAGGAAGTCACGGCGGCTGGTGGTCATGATGATCTCCGGGAGAGGCGGTTGTTGGCGATGCGGCTCCCCGATATCGTAATCGAAGGCGGACTTCCCACCTAGCGTCGCTTTCCAGGGGAGTCCCGCCATCATGTTCGCGAACCTGGAGGATCTACGTTGATCGATTTTGAATACGCCGCTCCGACCGATCTGGAAGAAGCAATTGGCTTGCTCCGCCAACATGGCGATCGCGCGCGAGTCCTGGCGGGAGGCACCGACATCATCGTTCAGCTTCGCGAACACCTACGGAGCGCGGACTTGGTGGTGGATGTCAAGAAGATCGCGGCGCTGATGCAGTACGACTACTCGGCCGAGCAAGGTCTGCGTCTGGGCGCGAGCGTGCCCTGCTGGCGGATTTACGGCGTTGCCGCGATCTCGCAAGCCTACCCCGCCTTGGCCGAAGCGACGCATATCATCGGCGGCTGGCAGATCCAAAGTCGCGCCAGTGTCGGCGGAAATTTGTGTAATGCCTCGCCTGCCGCTGATTCGATTCCGCCTTTGATCGTGCATCAAGCGACGGCGGAGATCGCCGGCCCGCAGGGTCAGCGGACACTGCCCGTCGAGCAGTTTTGTGTGGCTCCCGGCCGCAATGCGCTGACTCCCGGTGAGCTGTTGGTGGCAATTCACATTCCCGCCTCAGTGCCGCACAGCAGTTCCGCCTATCAACGCTTCATTCCGCGTAACGAAATGGACATCGCCGTGGTCGGGGTCGCGTCCTGGGTGCAACTCGACCCCACGGGCCAGCAGATCGAACAGGCTCGGATAGCCCTC
>JBGTHH010000363.1:0-2930 GCA_041746275.1 Pirellulaceae bacterium
GCAGCCGACGAGGAACGGGATTTGATTGCCTCCAATTTCCTGGGGTTACGTCGAACCTCGCTGGAGGCTCGTTCGTCTCACCCCAGGCTAATGGCTGCCACCGCTTCGCGGTTCTAATCGAAGTAGCGGGCGGGCACGGTCGGGGACAGGGGCAGGGTCGGGGACACAGCACTAGAACGAATCCCGGGGAATGCTCCAATGCGGGGCGAACACAGAGCAGTTTATCCTCGGCCCTCTCCCGACGTGCTGTGTCCCCAGCTGTCCGCGCGACGTGCTGTGTCCCCAGCGATTCCAGCGATTGCTCTGGGAGCGTCGAGACTAGTCGCGGGCAAAAAACATGGGTATCCCTCGGAAAATAAAAAGAGGCAGCTTGCGCGAGGTTAATTGGTTGCCGCCCTAGGCACCTCACCCATCTTGAGGATTTTGTTCACCCTCAAGATATTATCCTGCATCTGGGACAATCTAACCCCGGAATTCGAATCAAGGTCTGACCGTTCGAACGTGCTTTTCGTCAGCTCGTCTTCTTCAAGCCAAAGGCACCGGTACGATACTGCCTTGAAAGAGTTAGCATTGGCCTTCTCTCCTACGTAAGTGACATTATCGCCAGCCTCTGGCATCCAAATGCCTCGCCCGTCCTTGCTCCATCGCATGCGGTTGACATGCCTCGCATTGGCTTGCTCTGGTTTCAGTTCGGCGCCGGAATACGTCACGGCGATCATCGTGGGACGATATCCCTGGGCCCTGTTTAGCAAACAGTGGGTCCAGGAATCCCCTCCCGTCTTCATAACCACCAGGATTCCATCTAGCGTTTCCTTCGCACTGACGATATTGGCAGATGTAGCGTAATGCCAATAGTTGCTTTGTGTCCCCATGCCAGTGGTTAGAGCTGTTGTCAGAAGAAAAACGGAGACGCGTGGATCAATCACCATAAACTTGTATTCGTACTGCGGATCCTCAGTTTGCACAAACTTGCGCGCAGGTGATCGCATAAAAGAAAACCAACGCTCGCCATCCTTAGTGAGTTCGTCGATACATTGCCCATTTGGCTCGAATACGTCCCGGATCACCGTTGCCTGACACAACCAAAACCGCTTAGCCTGATTTCCAGGCGAATCATGCATCACGGCGTAAAAACCCGTAAACGGGAAGATTCCATGAAACTTGGCATTACCGGACGTGCGCATCAGCTCACCCGTATAGAGAACGGAAAACCGCTCCATTTCTTGCATTTCAAAGAACAGATCGTGCAAGTGCGACGACGCTTGGTCAGTCAGCGTTGCCTCTTGTGCTGCAACTCCACAGGGCAAAGCAGTAATAATAAAAGTCGCGGCAAGAATGGCCTTCATAACAACAGATCCTTAAGTTAATCCTGGAAATCAAGGCACGAACGTTTTCACTTCTATGTCAGACGTGGTAGCAAAGGGATTTGCTTAAAGAGTGACAGGCGATAATGGAACCCGGTAAGCTTGGCGTGGTGAAGCTGATTTCAAAATGCCCTGCTTCGCCATGTCTTACTGCCCCACCCTTGCATTTTCCTTCGTGGGTGTTGATGGATTGTATCGCGCTGTCTCGATCCTTCAAATCAGACGCACAGTGCAGCAACGCCTGCGCCCGCAGGAAGGGCTAGATCCCTCCCAGTGGGAGGTGTCTTCGGACCGTCAACGGATCGATCGCGACCCAAAGGCTTTGCAAACTTTGTTGAAAAACGCGCAGATATGCCGCTGGTCGCGTGCGTGCCGGATGCCCGGACTGCGCGTCGCTTGTCCAGGCCTACGGCTGATGGCGTGATCGACTCCAGCGTTGAGACTCGACGACGCCCTATCCCGCCAGACCGGTCAGTGGACCGTCGCCGCAGTAGTCCGGGTTGCCAAAGCTATCCAGCGGATGGCCCATCGCTTCGGCGATGCTGAGCAACAAGCGATTGTGGGCGACCCCTTTGTACTTCAGCGAGCGGCCCATCTTGAAGCCGAGCCCGCCGCCGACGAGGACGAAGGGGATATTATTGAGCGTGTGCGAGTTGCCCTCGCCTAACTCGTTGGTCCAGAGGATGGTCGTGTGATCGAGCATCGAGCCTTCGCCGCCGGGCTCGGGCGTTTCGTCCAACCGCTTGGCGAGGTAGGCGACCTGCTCGCAGAACCAGTTGTTGATCTTGGTCAGCTTTTCCATTGCCTCGTCATTGCTGTTGGGTTCGTGCGACAGCGCATGGTGCCCTTCTTCGACGCCGATCCAGCGCATCTTCGCCCCGCCGACGCTGTTGGTGTATTGCAAGGTCGCGATCCGGTTAAAGTCCGCGGCAAATGCGTTGACCATCAAGTCAATTTGCATCTTGCTTAATTGCGGCATGTTATCGTTGTCGCGGTTGATGCCCTCGGCGAGCTCGGGGACCGCATGGCCGACATCCTTGCTCTCTTCTTCGCTCGACTGCGAGACTTGTTGTTCAAGCTTGATCTCTTGCTCCAGCTGGCGAACCATCGAGGCATGTTGTTCAAGCAGCTGACGATCCTCGGCGCTCAGATAACTCTGGACTTTCTTGAAGTCCTCGTTCAGCGAATCCAGTACGCTGGCGACGGTCTGGCGGTTTTTGACCTGGCCATACAGTTTGTCGAACATCTGGTAGGGGTTATCGATCGGAGCGACCGGTTGGTTCGGGCCGGCATAGCAGAGCCGGGTCCAAGTATCGGCCCGCTCGGGGACCATCACGCCGAACTCGAGTGAGCCAAAACGAGTCTGTGTGGTCGCATCGGCTTGCAGCAGCGTCTTGAGATGCTGGTCCAACGAGATGCCTTTGGCCCAACCGGCCGGTGTGTGGCTGCCGCCCTGGACATCACCGGGATAGAGTTCAATACCGGTCAACAAGCAGGCGATGCCACGCATGTGGCTGTCGCCGTCGCCGCGGATCTTGTCGTTGACACCGTGCAGCGTCAGCGTCT
>JBGTHH010000364.1:0-3249 GCA_041746275.1 Pirellulaceae bacterium
CGATTCGTCGGACAGATCGAACAGCAATTTCGTTCCGGCACTCGACGGCGTGGAGTCGCGTTTTGGCGGCGTGGGCAGCGCGTCGGTGCGTGCGTCGACGCGCTGATGGATGTTATCGCCTTCGGTTGTTTCGGCGTTCGATTCGAACTGGCCTTCGACGTGCATCAAGTAAAACAAACGCGGACAGTAGACCAACTCGTTGATCATCCGTGCCGGCAGATAGCGGTCTTCCTGGTCCTGCTCGACAGAGGGCTCGGAGCCGTCCGTGCCGGGTGTTTTTTGAATCATGTGGCGACTCCCAGATGGAAAACACGAACCTTCGTTCAATGGCACGGGCGCAAACGAGCAACGTGTCCGGATCGTCCGTCCCGCTTACGCAATCAGACAAGGGCTGGCAATGGACGTGTAAGGTTGACCCAGTGCTTCGATCACGCGTTCGCCGCGTCCGGCAGCAGGCCCCAGATCGACAAACAAGATTTGATCGTGAGCCGCGTTGATGATTTGCTTGAGCTCCGCTTTCAGCTTGAGCAGGTCGACGGGATTCAACTGACACTCGAAGACCGAGTATTGGAGATGATCGCCCCAGTTGCGCATCGTCTTGAAGACTTTGCGTAGTCGCTTGTCATCGCGAATGTCGTAGGTCACCAGATAGATCTTCCGCATGGCTCAACCTCCGCAGAGGAGTCTTGTGTTCGAGCCATCCCTGATCCGCCGCCGACGATTCCTCGGACGTCGACCCTTCCCCCAACCGAGCGAACGCCAGTCTAGTCCGCTCGAATTGAGAAGCAAGTAAATTAATGAGTGTCCGACGGAAGTGGACTCGGGCGTGAATTCGAGGTGCCACCGCAGTATTGTTTCGCAACGCCCCGATAGCTACCATCAGTGCAGCTTGATGCGACTTGAGCGGTAACTAACCTTATGAAGCTTCCCTCCCGAATCGCCGGACTGTTGCTGGCGACAGTCTTCTTTCCTTCGCTCGCGTTTGCGGCGGAGTTCGTTGTGTCGCCACGCGCGGTGCTGCTCGACAATCGCTTCGCCAGGCAGCAGTTATTGCTCGCACTCGACGGACGCGATGTGACCCACGAAGCGACCTATCACAGTAGTAACGAAGCGGTGGCGCGCGTGGACGAGTCGGGTTACGTGAGTCCGGTGGGTGACGGCACGGTGGAAGTTCGTGCGCGCGTGGCCGATCAAGAGTTCGTCATTCCGATTCATGTGCAACAGGCCACCGGTCGCATCATTGATTTCGGTAGCGAGATCGTTCCGTTGCTCAGTCGCTACGGTTGTAATGCCGGTGGTTGCCATGGCAAGCAAGGGGGCCAGAACGGTTTTCAACTGTCGCTATTCGGCTTCGATCACGTCATGGATCATGATGCGATCGTCAAGCTGGCACGCGGTCGGCGCGTATTTGTAAGTTCTCCCGACGAGAGTTTGCTCCTGCGCAAGGCAACGGGGGTGACACCGCATGGTGGTGGTGCGAGATTCTCGCCGACGAGCGAAGCCTACGAACTGATCGAGCGCTGGATTGCTTTGGGAGCGGCGGCCGCGAACGCCGACGAGGCCCATGTGGTCGGCCTGCACTTCACACCGACTGATCGCGTGTTGCGGCGTGACGAGCGGCAGCAATTGCGGGTGGAAGCCGAATACAGCAATGGCACGCGACGCGATGTCACTCGTCAGTCACAATTCTCCAGCAACTTGGAGCCCGTCGCGTCGGTCAGCGAGAACGGCTTGGTTCGCGGCACCGGTCAAAGTGGCGAAGCCGCGATCATGGCGCGCTACATGGGGCATGTCACGGTCTTTCGCGCGATCGTACCGCACGGCCATCCGTCCGCCGAGATCACGGGATTCGAGCCGGCGAATTACGTCGATAAGCTCGCCGCCGCGAAATGGAGCAAACTTGGCCTGCGACCCTCGAACGTGTGTGATGATGAGACCTTCCTGCGTCGCGTGACGATCGATTTGTGTGGGCGCTTGCCCACGGCGGACGAGACGCGTGAGTTTCTGGCGGACTCGTCCGCTGCCAAGCGATCCAATTGGATTGAACGCTGCCTCGACTCGTCCGATTATCCGGCTTACTTTGCCATGCGCTGGGGCACGATCTTACGCAACTCCCAGCTCGCGGGTGCCGCCCAGGCGTCCTATGCGTTTCACAATTGGATCAAGGAGATGATCGCGCGGAATCGTCCTTATGACGAGTTCGTTCGCGGAGTGGTCGCCGCAGCGGGAGAGTGGCAGGACGCACCGGCGATCAATTGGTACTGGCAGATGCGCGATGATCAACTGCATCAAGTGACAGCCGACACGGCACAAGTCTTTCTCGGTATCCGTTTGCAGTGCGCTCGCTGTCATCACCATCCCTATGAGCGCTGGGGACAGGAGGATTATTACGGATTAGCCGGGTTCTTTACGCGGCTGGGAAGGAAGAGTTTTGGGCAGCCGCCCCCTTACTTCGCCTCGGCGACTCCCACGACGGGCGAGAAGAACCCGCTCACGCTCAAGACTCCCGAACCGAAGTTTCTGGATGGTCCCTATGTGACCTTGACTCCCGAAGATGATCCGCGCCATGCCTTGGTGGATTGGATGGTGCAGCCGGAGAATCCCTACTTCTCGACGGTTTTGGTCAATCGAATGTGGGGACATTTTCTCGGTCGTGGTTTGGTCGATGAAGTCGACGACATCCGCGAGAGCAATCCGCCCTCCAATCCCGAATTGCTTGCGGCGCTGGCTCAGGATTTTGTCGATCACAAGTTCGATGTGAAGCACATCATTCGAGTCATCACCAACAGTCGCGTCTATCAATTGTCTTCGGAGCCCACCGAGGCGAATCAGGACGATCGCCAGAACTTCGCTCGCTTTTACGCGCGGCGGCTGATTGCCGAGGTCTTTCACGACGCCGTGGATCAGGCTTGCGGCGCGCGGACGAAGTTTGGGGGCGTCAGCGACACGGCGCGGGCCATTGATTTGCCTCACGAAGGCTTTGGCTCGTATTTCCTCGACACGTTTGATCGTCCGCGAAGGGTGACGGGCTGCGAGTGCGAACGATCGAGCGGAGCGACGCTGGCGCAAGTGCTGTTGCTGGCCAACTCCGACGAGATCGAGAACAAGCTGGCGCACAACGAAGGCCGCGTGGCTCAATTGGTCGCCGCGCAGAAGCCGATTCAGGAGATGATCGAGGAACTCTATCTGCAAGCGCTGACGCGGCGACCGACGGCGGAGGAATTCGAACGGACCAGCGCCTACGTGGAT
>JBGTHH010000365.1:0-9668 GCA_041746275.1 Pirellulaceae bacterium
AGCGGACGGAATGTGCCGCCAGCAGAGTCACAAACAAGGCACTACCCAGCGTCAAACCGCCGGGGAACGGAAACTGACCAGGCACGGATTGCCAAGCCGGAAACCAGGTTTTAGGAAAGAATACCTGTAACGGGATCAAGACCAACCACGAGTGAAAGTAGTTGTTGATGATCTCCCACATGTCTTGATCGACCTGGGCCAATGTACCCACGAACACCAGGAAGATCGACATCACAAACAAGGCGACCGTGAGCTTCAACGACGCCAAGGGGGACAACACGAATTTGATCGTATCCCATGCCGACGACGTCTCCGTGCGCGAGCGAGCTCGGATGTTCTCCGCACCAGCCGGCATTGAGTTAGCAGTCATGAACAACTCCGTCGATGCTAGAACTTGATGGACTGAACAAAGGCCTCAAACTGACCTTGCAGTTGGATGGCCAAGTCGTGATCACCCTGCAATTTCACAAACCAGGCTTGGCCGCCGTGATTGGCCACCACTCCCAGAATGGCTTGCTGGGGACCGATGCAGCGAAAGTATTCTCCCGTCGAGTCTCCGAGGGAGATTGCTTTCGATTCTTCGCGAAGCTCTGCTTCGGTCAGCGGCTCCAAGCCGATTTGAGCCCGCCAACGATTGACGTTGGGCAGCACCGCTCCAGCGGCGGCGGGAAGAGCGGTAATCGTGATTTCCGCCTGCTGTTCCCCCGCGGTCACGATGAAGGCCGCATCACGGCGGATGCTAATCCCACCTCGCGACAGCACCAACTCGCCTGGTTGCCACTCGGGCGGAGCCTCGAACGTCAACTTGGAGGTCTGATCGGCGGGGCTATTAACTCCCGCTGCGGCATGTGCCGAGCGACGAGCGGCGTCGGCATCGGGCATTCCGCCGCCGAGCGTGGGTGGCATCATCGGTTGACCCGCACCGGATTTACCCACCAAATTGACCAGCGTCGCCGAGCCATCGGCCAGCGGCAGTTCCGTGCTGACCTGAGCCAACCCGGCCTGATCGACGGGGCCGAGCCCCAATTGTCCTCGCCAACGATTGATGTTCGCCAGCAAGCCATCGGTCGCAGGCATGGGCAGCGGGATGACTGTCAATTCCAGCGGTTGTTCGCCCGTGTTGATCTTGATCGTGGCAAACCGCATTTCGGAGCCCGGTTCCTGGGTCCAGCCTTCGGGCAGGGTCCATTGTGGTTTGTCATCGTCACCCTCGCCGAAGCGAATCGAGGCGATGAATTGATTGAACTTGTCGGCCTCTTGAGCCACGATGGCATTCCCGCCGGTGACCTTAAAGAACCAGCCCTGGTCGCCGCGTGGTATCACCGCGCCTAACATTCGATGAGGAGCCTCGGCGCGACTGACTTCGTATCGCTCAATCCGATCCTCTCGGGAACAGCCTCCCGCAATACCGAGGCTCAACGCGAGCAGGCAGAGGGGTGGGAGCGCGAACCGGGAATTTCCGCTGGAGAGGAGCGAAATGAACATCGGGTTTCACTTTCGAGGGAATGGGAGCCTGCGCGGGAAGGGGAACGCGATAGAGTTCGGTTACGACGCGCAGGTGGGAAAAATCGCGTCTGTCATGCTGGAGGTTAAACTCGTATCGGATTATAGCGCCCCACAAGGGAAATGGTACAGCCGCCACCCTGAGGTCTCGCCAGCGAATTCTCTAAGACACCTAGTCGATCGATATCGGTAGGAACGAAGTTGCAAAGCGAGAAAACGGTCAGGCTGGAAAGCCTGACGTACATGTCGGCCGGAACCAGATCACGAGTCGCGATACTGGACAATTGACACAACGATCGTTCCGCGTATCCTACTCACGCCATGCCCAGATTGCCGATAATGACCGAAGTTCCGGCACTGTCAGGGGTTACCTGACATCAGTCCTTTAAGCCGATGGCGGATGTCAAGCCGGTCGAGATGCTCGTTGCCACGTCGTGCCCCCCTTCGTCCCAAGCCCACATATTCTTCATCATGTCGGTCATGACCACTCCCGAAAGCGAGAGGAAGCCGACGATGAGCAACAGGCCCAGCACATTCCATATCGAATAAGGCGTCTCGGGCGGTTCGGCGGCGTAAACCTGTTTGGCGGCACCGGCTGGGCTGGGCCCAGTCGGCATCGCGGGTGTTCCTCCCCCGAGCGCGTCGAGCGGTTGGTCTAGCCCGCTGTCGGCCAAGAGCGCCTGTCCCGCCAAGGCTCCCGGAACGAGCGTGTTGGCATCCTGGTCGAATTCCGAGTCCTCCAAGGCGATGACTTGCGAACCACTGTCGGACTCGTCCATGAACATTTCGTCCGACGGCGAAAGCAAGAATTCCTCGTCGCGTTTCACGGCGGCAGGTGCTTCACTGCCCACATCGTCCAGATCGACCAGTTCTTCGTCTTCCGGCAGTTCCAACGAGGATATCGAACTGCCCGCCAGATCCAACGGTTCTTCGTCGAGCGACAGGCCGCTGTCGGTGGGCGAATCGAGCTGGATGCCGCTGCCGACTTCCAGAGACAGACCGCTGTCGGTCGGTGAGGAAAGATTGATACCGCTGTCGGCGGCACTCAATGACAAATCGCTGCCAGTCCCACTGCCGCTCAGCACCATGTCGTCGTCATCGCTCAAGGCCAACTCGCTGTCGAGCGACATGTCGAGATCGCCCGAACCGAGGCCCGTATCGGCTGATAATTCCAGATTGCCCGTTCCACCTGAACCTGGGGAGTCTAAGGTTAAATCCGAATCGTCGGCGATGACATTGCCCAGACCAGAACTGCTGCTCGTGCTGCCACCGAGTTTCCTGTCGGAGCCGGGATCGGGAATCAACGATACATCGCTCCCGCCGACTCCCGCCACCAAGCTCACATCACTGCCAATTCCGGAGCCGCCCAAAGCTGGTTCGTCGAGCGATAACTCGCTGTCGAGCGCCGCGTCGTCGACCAGTGATAGGTCCGTTCCTTCCGCCGCGGGCATGAACGAGAGGTCGCTGCCGTCTCCGCTGGTGTCCAAGGTCAGATCGCTGTCAGCGGCCAAAGCCTCGCCTGCCTTGCCAATGATCGTGCTGGAGGTCGTTTCCCCGGAGTGCCCGAGTTCCTCTTCGCTGACCAAGATCGATTCGTGGTCGTCATCGTCCAGTTCCAAGCTGCTGCCCGTGTCGTCAAACGTCAGGAGATCGTCGTCCGCACCGCCGGCGGGGCTCAACAACTCCTGCTTGATGCGTTCGACCTCTTCCTCTTTGAACTTCCAACTAGCCCCGTCGCGATACCCGTGAACTTCTCCACGAGATCGCATCTCGACCAATTGTTCCGGGGTGATGCCCAACAGTTGAGCGGCTTCGTGAAGTTCAATGAATTTGGCCATGGTTGACCTATCTTTGGTCTAGGATTGCGCGAATTTCTTTAGGTAGCGGGCTGTCTGTATTGAATTCGTCCAAGAGCAAATCCGCATGGATGTTGCGGGCACTCTTCAGCGAAATCACTCCCGTTGCATGTTCGATGTGGTAGACACTCATCACGCGCGACTTGGGATCGATCACGACAATCTGTTGTCGCCCCTCTTCCACGTCGCTATTCAAGGCGATCAAGTCGCCTAACGGCTTGTGGGTGAGTGCCTGAGCGTGGAGTTGACCACGCCAGAAATCGCTCACGACCACAACACCAATCAGGCAAACTCCTAACAATCCTCCGAGGACGATACGCTGCATTCTCTTGTCTCCTTACAAGTCATGCGGAACTCGGATGCTTTATAGGCTCTATTCTAAAAGCCGCGTTCCTTGGTTCAAGACTTTTCACCGTAACGACTAACGCCGAACCCGCCGCCCCCCGTTACAATCGGTACGTCGGCTCACTGGACCGGCTCTATCCTGTTCGAGTGTATACCGAGCTTCCCGCTTCAGCAAGCAAAAACAAGCCGGAGGGAGAGCTCGTGTTGACGTCCGGAGTGGGAGTATGACCACAAAGGCACAAAGACACGAAGGGTCGTGTGCTGACGCGTATACTGACGATCCTGTCTGACATTCAGGTTTTCGACCTTGGTGTCTTCGTGACTTCGTGGTCGATTCACTTCCGAGTGGGTCGATTTTGTGGGGGATGACGGCGTGACGTGGCCTCTTTCCATCCTGTTATCTTGTGCGGTGGCGAAGGTTTTCCGCGCCCAGCGAGTTGGGTTGATTCGATAACTCGACATAATCGGCCAACACGGTCAGCACATCCTGCAAGGCCCGGGCGAGAAAGAACACGCCGACAAAACCCGCCAGTCCACCCGCGCTCAACACGCCCAACGCCAACCGATTCTGCGGCCCCTCGAAGACCACCAGAACCGTCACCCCGAGTAGGGGCAGCGCCGCGGCCAATGCCAAATACATCCAACTCAAGCGATGCACGCGTCGCAGTACCTTGAGTTCGGTCCAGGGAACCGGGCCGTGGCGAATCAGACGCGGATAGTAATGCTTCACGGCGAGGTAGGTTAGGAAGAAGAATGGATACGTGGCGGCGATCGTGCCGCACAGGGCCAACGAGGCCACGAAGTGTGTATAGATGTGCGTGGTGAGCGGTATGCCGGCCACATGCATCGCGATCGGATAGATCACACCACACACGGTCCATTCGATCACTCCGAGCACGGCTCCCCAGTGTCCGATCATCAGGCAGATCCTCCGCAGTTGCCCGAGGTCGGTCCCCGTTTGAAAGTTCGAACGCAACGCCCGAGCCAGGGGCCAAGCCACCCAGCCGGCAATCAGCAAGCCCAAGGGAAACGCGATTCCGTTAATGATCAATTGCGTCACGAAGAAGACGTTCTCGGCATCCTGCAAGCGTTTCACAATCTCTTCGTGGTTGTAGGCGAAATTGAACACGGCTGCGAAGGCATTCGGCAGAAGCAACAGCGTCAACAAGAGAAGCAGTGGAAAGCGTTGGGCGAATCGTTGCCAAACACTGTCGCGGGGACGCAGGAGACGTTGTGCCTCGGGTTCCAGGCACAATCGCAACTGTCGAGCCACCTCGCCGGCCGAATGAATGCGTTGCTCGGGATAAGGCTGAAGGCAGCCCACCAACACCTCGACGAGTGATTCGGTTTCGCGGAACGGCAACTTGCTTAGCGGTCGCGTATCGGGAACGGCTTGGCGTCGTGTCACCGCCGCGGCGACCGTGCGAGGCCAACTGGAGCCGGCCATGTCGTCCTGAAACGGACGCTGACCGGCCAGCATTTCCCACAACACGACACCGACGGAATAGACGTCGCTGCGTCCATCCAGTGAACTGGGGTCGCGGTCGTGATCCGGGTTACAGGCTTCGAGTTGCTCGGGAGACATGTAGGCCAAGCTGCCGCCAAAGTAGGCTGCGGGCGTTGCTCCGGCGAGCTTCGAGCAAAAGCTGATGTTGAAGTCGACGATCTTCGCGGCACCCGTCGCGTCTAAGAGAACATTGGCGGGCTTGAGATCGCGGTGTAGCACGCCTTGCTCGTGTGCGTAGTCCAAGGCACTCGCCAATTGCACTCCCAACCAACACACCACTTCGGGCCAAGTTGCTTCTTCGAGCCGACGCCGCAACATGCTCTCGTGTTGCGCCGCTTCTCCGTGCGCCAGTAGTTCCGCATCCAAGGCACGTAACAAAGCGCGTCCTGACCACTCCTGGGCCGGAACTCCTTCCAACGCATCGAGGAGATCGTTCAACGCCGCGCCCGCCACATACTGCATATAGAGCAGCCTTAGCCCCCGCTCCGCGATGATGCGTTGGTCGTACACGCGAACGATGTGAGGATGATCCAGTTGCGCCAACGTTTGCGCTTCATGGCTCTTCGCCGAGCTGACCTTTAACGCGACCAGCCGTTGCAGGGAACGCTGCCGCGCCAGATAGACGGTCGCGAAGGCACCTTTACCCAGTTTTGTCAGCAGATCAAAGTCATCGATCGAGTCACCCACGTCGACGGGCTGCGCGACGACACCGGAGAACACGGAGGTCGATTCGGGATCGTCCACGCCAAACAGTCGATTCAATCGCGTGACTTGGCTGGGGAAGCGGTCGAGGAATTCGTCGGGCGTCAGGTCTTCGCCACACTGCCGACGCACGTGGTATTCCTCGTAGATCAACTCGCACGGGATACCCCCGTCGGCTTCCGTGAGTTCGGGAAACTCGATCAGATAGTCTTCGATTCGCCACGGGGCTAAATCACGTTGCCAACGCTGCTCCAGGTCGACTTTCACCAACTCGATCACGGCCAAACGACGAAGCTCGGTAGGTTCGTTGGGCGCAAAGTCCCGCAGATCCGGAGGCATCTCCGCTCCCTCCCACGCGTCGCAAAAAGCCCCCACATGATCCAACAATCGCGTCCAAGCGACTTGCGCATCGGCGCGCTGAGTCTTGGCGACGGAGTCTGTGTGCGATACGTTACGTGGGTCCGGCAATTCCATAGCCTCCAGAGTCGACGTGTTGATTCTGGCAGCTTGCCCCCGGTTTTCAATCGGTGAGAGGTCGCAAATGTTCCCCAGTGATGACGAATTAACCGCTCGGATTCGCCAAGGTCAAACGCCTGCCTTGATGGAGCTGCTCGAAGCTCATCGCGCCCAACTCCTGGGCTTCGTGGAACGCAAGATGAGCCCGGGTCTGCGCCGGAAGATCGATCCGGAAGATGTATTGCAAGAGGCCATCTCGCATTGCGCGCGGGCCTTTCAGGACATGGAACCCGCCGAATTGGAACCGTTGGCCTGGATTCACCAAGTCGCCGAGCGGCGGATCATCGATGCGCACCGGAAGTTCTTCGGCACACAGAAACGCGCGGCGGGGCGCGAGGTGGCGTTGGGAGGCGGAGCCACGGCCAGTCGGCCCGCGCTGATCGATATGCTCGTGGCCAGCTTCACGTCGCCGAGCCAGGCTTTCGCTCGTGGACAACGCGAACAGAAGCTGGTCGAAGCGATGCAGCGCCTCTCGGAAGAACAACGCGATCTGCTCAGGATGCGTTACATCGAAGAACTGCCCACCAAACAGATCGCCGAACAGATGGACAAGACCGACGGCGCGATCCGAGTGATGCTGACGCGATCCCTGAAACGACTCGAACAACTGCTCGAAGGACAAGTGCTCGAGTAACTGGGTGCCGAGCCACTCGTTCGCGGACCAGCGATGAAATTCAAATCCCAGCGAGAATGGTCGCGCGATGAACGCGGCGGATGGCCAGGATGTAAGCGGCGGTCCGCAGGCTGATCTTGCGATCGATGGACTCCTGCCAGACCTGTTCGAAGGCCTGCGACAGGACATGATCCAACTCTTGACGCACGCGATTCAATCCCCACTTGTAATGTTGCAGATTCTGCACCCATTCGAAGTAGCTCACCGTGACGCCGCCCGCGTTGGCCAAAATATCGGGCAAGATCGTGACGCCGCGTTCGTGCAGCAAGCGATCCGCATCGGGATCGACCGGTCCGTTGGCGGCTTCGAGAATGATCTGGGACCGAACTTGATTGACATTGGCCATCGTGATCACTCCGCCCAACGCGGCGGGAATGAGCATTTCGACTTGCAGCCCTAGCAATTCATCGTTCGAGATGCGTTCCGCTTCCGGATAACCCGCTAAGCTGTTGCGATGTTCCATCACGTAGTGTAAGGCGTGCGGAATATCGAGACCCTCAGCGCGATAATACGCCCCGCTGACATCACTGATTGCCACCACGCGGAATTCGGCTTCGTGCAAAAACTTGGCGGCATGCGTGCCGACATTGCCGAAGCCTTGAATCGCCACCCGCGTGTCGCGAGGTTTTCTGCCCAACCGTCCCAAGAGTTTGAAAGCGAGAATGCCTACACCACGGCCCGTCGCTTCCTCGCGTCCTTCCGCGCCGTAGTGTTCGGCTGGCTTGCCGGTCACGCAGGCGGGATTGAAGCCGTGGTATTTCTCCCACTGATTGCGAATCCACGACATCACTTCGTGGTTGGTTCCCATGTCGGGAGCCGGAATGTCATCCCGCGGCCCAAAGATGTCGTGAATCTGGTCCACGAATTTACGCGTGACACGTTCTAGTTCTTTCCTGCTCAATTGTTTGGGGTCGACAGCAATGCCTCCCTTGGCACCACCATAGGGAAGGTTGACGACGGC
Source organism: Pirellulaceae bacterium (assembly GCA_041746275.1). Taxonomy (GTDB): domain Bacteria; phylum Planctomycetota; class Planctomycetia; order Pirellulales; family Pirellulaceae. The sequence continues at coordinate 8,064 of JBGTHH010000365.1, forward strand.
GCACTTCCAAGTCATCAAGCTGGCCAGCGAACGCACTTCATCCAGATCGACATCCGGGTGATAGCGTAAGCCGCCCTTCATCGGACCGCGCGCGTTGTCGTGTTGGACGCGATACCCCGTCAGCGTCTCGATCTCGCCATTGTCCATTTCAATGGCGATTTGAACCTGAACCTCGCGTTTGGCGGCGAGCAGGAGCTTGCGCATCCGTACGTCCAGATCGATCATGTCCGCCGCATGTTCGAAATACAACTGCGTCGCAGCCGAAGCCTTCATGGTTTACGTCTCCCCGAGGTGCGTTGTGGTCCACAACAGCGTAACCTTGGGGAGACGATTCGAGAAGCGGATCAACTAAAACGCATAGGCTTGACCATCCAAGACCACGGTGACCTCCCCTTCCACAGCCAGGTACTTAGCGACATCCCGGCCGTATCGCGAGATGAGATCAAAGTACTCCTGACTGAAGCGTTCCACCCGTTGCACGGCCTTCTCCTGCTGTTCGCTGAGTGCCGAGTCGACCCAGCGGTTGTTCCGGTAGAAGAACGTCTTGGTGCCGACATTTTGCACCGTCTGGAGCACGACGTCGCGATCATCCTCCAGGCGTTTCACGGCGATGCCACCACCGAATCCGCCTCCACTCGCCGCAGCCGGTGCCAGGTCGGCGCGTTGGAAGTTGGCCTTCAGCTCGCGTTGAATGAAGCCACTTTGACCACTCTCCTTACTCAAGCCTTCGAGCGCTATGCCGGCTCGACGGCGATTCGCTGCCGCGTCGCGCAGATTGGCGTTTTCATCCGCCAAGAAGGATGTGTAGGGTGTGATGATGCCGTGTTTCGTCGCGATCGTGACCAGCTCGTCGATCAATTCGGAGTTCTGGCCCTGCAAGTCGATTTCGTCGAGGATCTCGCCCACACGGCGCACGGCCCACAGCTTTTCGACAAAGCTTTGTGAATCGTCCGCGGATTTCTTGACCAACTCGATCGGAAAGTCAAATTGGTGTGACTGGTCACCCACCGTGCCTCGCACCACGACCTTGGCCGCGCCGCCTTGTTGATACCGTCCGACAACGACCAACTGATCTCCGGCGAACAAGTCGTAGGCATCCTTCGGATAGACTCGATTGACCAACATGCCGCGCTCGGCGGGGAAATCCTCACTGTCGAAAGTGATCGCTAGGTTCGTCAGCACTGGCGCGCCGATACGGGCATACAATCGACTGACGTGTTCCTCGATGTCCTCATTGGGGCGAACGTACTGGCTTTGTCCAAAGCATGTGCGGGACAGCTTGTCGAGCATGCGGCTGTTGACGTCGAAGCCGACCCCAAAGGAAAAGACTCGCGTGCGTGTTGGATTGGCTTGCTTGGCGTTTTCAACAATCTTGGCCTCGTTCTTCTCACCCACGGTTGGCAAGCCGTCCGTCAGGAAGATGAGATAGTTCGGTCGGCTGTCGTCATGCAGTTGCCCTAGCCCCGCCTTAAGTGCCCCGTCGATGTTGGTGCTGCCGCCCGCGTGCAATCCCTCGACAAAACCCAATGCCAGTTTGCGATTCTGGTCGTTGTAGCGCTGCAGCTCCGGCTGAAAGATCTCAACAGTACTGTCATAGGCCACGAT
>JBGTHH010000366.1:0-5835 GCA_041746275.1 Pirellulaceae bacterium
TCGAGCATCTGTTGGAGCAATTGAACGCGTCGGAAATGAAGTACCCCGGCACAAGCTTAACCCTGACGTACTCCCTGATCGGCGCCACCCAAAACTGAAACAGGGATCAGCTAGTTTCCGCCCAGATCAGGAGTTCTGACCTTGTATCAAGCTTGGGAATATTCTGCGATAATGGCGGCTCTAATCATAGAAGCTGCTGGTAGCGGACTGGTGAAGCAGTATCAGCTTCGTCGACGTGGCGAACCGCCAGTCAAGCTAAGGGTAGGCTTATTTAGGAGTCTTGAAAATGATGCAGTGCTTGCGGTTGGGCGCATTGATTTTAGGTTTCGCGTCGGTGATTGGTTGCGGTCCATCCGCCCCGCCACCTCCGCCTATCGTCACGGACGAGGAACGCGCGGAGATGTCCAAGCAGATGGAAATGTCGATGGAAGAAGGCGAGCGAATGGCTCGGGAAGCGAATAAATAGTGTGGCGGCTTTGTCGTCCTGATAATTGTGACATGCACGGGGGTACCACAGGGTGCCCCCCTTTGCTTTGCCACGGTTCATTCAGGTTCACGTAGAACTAACTCCCGATTCACGGGCACATCCTTTAACTGTTGCCGTTGTCCGCTTGGCCACAGCACATCCACATTACAGATATCTTCCTCGCCCAGGCCAAAGATGAGCGCTGGTTGAGAAGTCGAAGCATAGCTTAACCCACCGCACAACTCTTGCATGAACTTCTGACCGCCAGCGTCAACAACCGCTCGACAACCGATCCCGCGCCGGTTGCTCGTGCGGCCAATGAACCGGAGCTTGAGCCAGTTCCCAGTGGTCGACTCGTTGCGCAAGATCGCGGCCGGATCGTTTTGATGAATCACGGCCAGATCGACATCGCCATCCGCATCGAAGTCACACCAAGACGCACCACGACCGGTGTATTTGCCGCGAAAGAAATCTCCCGCGTGGGCACCGAGATCGTGCCACTTGCCGCCGACGTTCGCGAGTAATTGCGGGTGCATCTTACGGAGCGGACTACCGGGATAGTTCTCGATGTGCCCATTCGTCACAAAAATCTCATCGCGACCGTTGAGGTCAAAATCGGCGATCACCACGCCGAAGCCAAGATAGGGCATGGTTACTTCGTGGAGCCCAGCCAGTCCTGTCGTATCCTGGAAGCCCTGGTCACCCAGGTTCTCGTACAGCGTGTTCGACTCTTCATGGAAATGCGTGATATAGATATCCAAGTAGCCATTGCGATCCAGATCGGACACGCCCAATCCCATGCTGGCCTGGAACGACCCATTGCGGTCCACAGCACAGCCCGCCAGGTAGGCGACCTCCTGAAACATCGCCGCGCCTTGGTTGATGAACAGGAAGTTGGCGGTGGTGTCGTTTGCCACATAGATGTCGGGCAGCGTGTCGTTGTTGAAGTCGGCAATCGCCACGCCCAGTGCCTTATTTCCGTTTCCAAAGAGCCCCCGCTGCTGGGCCTCGGGCGAGAACGTGCCATCGCCTTGATTTATGAAACACTCGTCGGGCCAAGCGTCCAGATCCTTGGGATGGCAGATCCGGCTCTCCCCGTTCTTCGTGCGGCAATCTAACGGGTGTTGGGGATCATACTTCAGATAATTGCAAACGTAGAGGTCCAGGTCGCCATCGCCGTCCAAGTCCGCCCAGGCGGCCGACGTGCTCCAACGGTTGTCGTTCACGCAGGCTACGGTACCGATCTCCTCGAATGTCCCATCACCCAAATTCCTCCAGAGGGCATTGGCACCAACGTTGGTGATATACACATCATCGAAACCATCATTATCAAAATCTCCGATGGCGACACCTTGCCCATAACCGTGCTCGGCAAACCACGCCCGCGCCGACACCTCTTGAAAGCCCGCGTCACCAAGATTCCGGAAGAGCGCATCGGCGGGCTGCGAGGCGTCGACGGCACGGGTCGAGTCGCCTCCCTGGTTGATCACAAGGTCCCATTGCCCGTCGCCATCGTAGTCGAGCCAGCCGCACCCTCCACCCAGCGTCTCGACCATGATCGACCGGCCCTGTTCACCGTTTTGATAAACGTGCGACAAACCAATCGCTGGCGCCACCTCCACGAAACGGATGGCCGGGGCTTGTGCCGTAGGTTCAACACTCGAACCGTCGGTCGTCTCACGCTCGGAGAACTGAAATGGCGATGTTGCTTCAACCGTCGGTGAGGTACTGTCGGGCAGCGACGCGTCGCGACACCCCGTTCCGACTGCCCCGAGTAGGAGCAAGCATCCGACCAAATCCGTCAGTTTGTAGCATCGGGTCAAGGTATCGCCACAGACTTCATTGATGAGATCGCGCATAAAAAAGCAGGGAGATGGTTGAGCAACCATCTCCCTGGGAAGACTACCATCAACAAACGCACTTACTGGGGCATCTCGAAGGACAAGCCATCGTTACGCACGCCCATCTTGTAACGAACCGCATGGTCGACCGTTTGACTTACAAAACGGACGCTGCCATCGCAAAGCCCCGCTTGAGCGCCGCCAGGATGGTTGCTGCTCCAACCATGACAACGACGATCTCCAGCGCCTTGTAGCCAAGCCTTGTTCTTGTTGTTGATTGGATTGCGAATGGAGTTGATCGCACCGAGTGGACTGATCCAAGCAGCATCGTCCGTATAACCGCGGTCGTGAGGAGCGGCAGCGGCATTACCACCGCGCCAGTGCATGTCTTCAAAGACTAAAACGGTATTGGCCGTGCCATCGGTGATCTGGGCCAACTTCACCGAACCATGGTAGCGGAATACACCGTTGATGGTGACCTGCTCGTTGAGGGCTTCACCATTGATCCAGGGAGTTCCGGGACTGGCACCAAGCACGAACATATTGCCGAACTCAGGAGGAGCCGGTGTCCACGCAGGAACCGCACCACAATCCTTCCACCCACCCCAGATGTGACCAAGGTTACCCGAGTAATCCGTGCCAGCCGCCGTGACACCACCGGGGTGCCGGTAACCGGACTTTTGATCAAGACGTAACGGCTCTTGGTCGTTCGAAGGGCAAAGATATGCCGAGACGATCGTCTCGCGCAGCGGGGGAGTGCCACCCATTTGATTCAAGTTTTCACGAACGTTGTACCAAGCGACGTTCCCTTTGATGCGGTCATAAAGCGGCGATTGTTCGATAAACGGCAAGGCTTCTACCATCCACGACAACTGATTCCAACGGTCCGCCGGACTTCCCGGGACCACACCGTTACCGAGATCGTTATTCCACGGCAGCGACTTGTAGGTGTCCGCGTAGTTGTGGCATGCCAAACCGAGTTGCTTCAAATTGTTACCACATTGCATGCGTCGCGCGGCTTCACGCGCGGCCTGTACGGCGGGAAGAAGCAGCGCGACCAAGATACCGATGATGGCGATGACGACCAGCAGTTCGACCAGCGTGAAACCACGCCGGGACTGCGGTCCACTCAAACGTAATCGTGTCATAGTTCACCTCGCGAAAAATGGGAATTACAGATCTGTGCCAACACTATAACCAGAGACAAATTCGATTGCATCTAGATTTTATCGAGAGTTTATCGTAATTATGGCTACGAAGACTTCGTGATAAGCACTAGCGATTCAGGTGCCGTTGCCGAGAATGTTCCCGATGTGGGTATTGAAGCGAATATTATAGCCACCCGGATTCGCTTGCGGCAATCCTCTTTGCGGGGGGGGGGGGGGGGGGGTTATTCAAAAGGTTCGTTTCATTTCAACGAAATTCGCTCCCGGAGCCGGCTCGCGACCGCTGAGTCGCCGGATTGTTCGGCATAGCGAGCCATCTTGCTCAGTAACTCGCTGGCCAATGACTGCGAGTTCGGCGACTGGAGGCAATCGCGCATGATCTCCTTGCCCAAAACAGCTAGGGATTGGTGTTTCTCGACCAATCCTGAATCCTGCTTTCGTCGATAGATCGCCGCCAGTTCGTGATGCGATTGCCCGTCAAAAGGATGGAGTTCGATGGCTTTCAAATAGGCCTGTTCGGCGTCTTCAAACTCCTGTCGAGCCTCGTGAACCCAACCTTTATATCTCCAGAAGCGGCTGTCCCGAATCGATTCGGGTGGGGCTTGCGACAAGAGCTCCGTCGCCCGCCGCTCGTTCCCACGAAAAGTCGCCAAGTCCAAGTGAAAGGCCAACAACTCCGTGTTATGGGGATAAACGCTCAACAGATCGCGCATGAGTTTCTCGGAATTGGACGTGCCATCCGGATTCCGCTCCTCGGTGCTTTCGTCCAGGGCTCGCGATCGGACTCGATGGAAGGCCGCCGCAACGAGAAACGTTTCGCTTTCTGGCGCGGACTGCAGCCACCTTTGATTCAGCTCCTCACCATTGGTGAACGTGATCCAGTCGGCTCCCAACAGGTATAAAAAGGTCTCCGGTGTATCGCAGCCGTGCTGGATCGCGCGCCGCGCTTCCTCGATGATTCGCGAACGTTGTCGAGACATGGCGAAAAAGAAGATCAGCCGTCGATGGGCTTCACTGGCATTGGGCTGGAGACGCAGAATCCGTTCGCAGGTTTGCGCCGCTGCTTCGGGTTGATTGAGCGTCCCGAACTGCAGGTGGCTCAACTCCAGCAGCGCGGCGGGCGTGCGCGGATCGTCATCGGGCAAAAAGTAGAGGTAGGCGGCGCTGCGAACGTCTTGCCCCTGTTCGCTAGCGGCCTCCGCGGCATACAGCCAAGCCGTCGCCGCACGTTGATCCCAGGCGATCCAGGCGGTGGCCAATGTTTCCAACTCGTCCCATTGCCGCGCCTCACGAGCCGCTCGGCAGGCAGCCGCGAGCGCCGCCACTTGTTGTCGACCGTAGCTGAAGTAGGCCAGCGACAAACAGCACACGGCTGCGGCGAGGAATATCAGGGCGATGATTAAACGTCGATAACGCATAAAGTCTGACTGGGATCGCCAGCTAGTGCCACTCGAATGCCGATCACTGCGGCACGCAGAACTATTCCTCAACGATTTCCAGCAATCGGCCGCCAGCAATCGGCCCAGGCAGCACTTGTACCTTTCCGGCGGGCCAACGGACTTCGATCCGATCCACGGTCTCGGATGTTCCCAGTCCAAAATACAGAGGCAGCCGACTTTGAGACAGATAGCCAGACAGTCCGTCGTGCATTTTCTTGAGCGAACTTTCTCCGACCGCCACGGTCACGACGGCCCCCAAGGCGTCCGCGTTTGACTCGGTGCCCCGCAGCGAGATCTTCAGGTAATTCGTCGGACGTTGTTCCGTCAAATCGCTGATCAGCACCAGCGGGGGCGAGTTGAACTCATTGGTGACAATATCGAGATCTCCGTCGTCATCCAAATCAAAGATCACGGACGAACGCGTACCCCGGGCCGACCACACTGTTACGCGGCCCGATCGGTTGGCACAAATCGGATTGTCTCGGTCGAGTCCGTCACAATCCAGTTCAAACCAAGCCTGCAGCCGTTGGTCCGCGGGACGCGGCTCGATTCCCAACGCGAACTCGCTGTCGACGAATCGCTGTCCGCCTTCATTCAGAAGTAACGAGTTGATGGCATAGCGATACGGAAAGCACATACTCGATGTGATCAAGGCGTCGTCAAACCCATCGGCATTGAGATCGTCCACGCTGAGCCCCCAGGGCCAGTAGTTCTCGGCACCGATCTGGTCCGAGATCTCGGTAAACTTCCCCATGCCATCGTTTCGAAAAAAGGCATTGCCAAAGATGCTCTTCTCCGGCGTGCTCCGCAGGAATGCCTCCGGCCACTGCATCTTGGACTTCTGCTTCTCCAGAGTGGGTCCAACATCCTGGCTCATATCGGAATGCATGTCGGTGATGTACAGATCGAAGCGGCCATCGTGA
>JBGTHH010000367.1:0-7199 GCA_041746275.1 Pirellulaceae bacterium
TCGAGCATCTGTTGGAGCAATTGAACGCGTCGGAAATGAAGTACCCCGGCACAAGCTTAACCCTGACGTACTCCCTGATCGGCGCCACCCAAAACTGAAACAGGGATCAGCTAGTTTCCGCCCAGATCAGGAGTTCTGACCATGTGGGAAAGACAAATTATAGTAGTGCGTGTGCCAGTAGCGCAACTGGAGGCGGTAATTGAAAGAGACTCAAAGTGTCGTGCCACAACGGGCACGAGCGATTTCTGTCGATGAGTCCGAATGGTCCCATTGGGTGGAATCGCCAACCTCATAGATACGGGGTGGACGGGTGATCGGGGACGGGAGGGTGATCGGGGACAAAAATCTCTGTCCCGTTTTCCACGCCCCGTTATCAGCGCTGAAAGATTGGCAGGAGCTGATAAGCGGGAGTGAGCGCGAGAATGGCGAAGGAAGTCGTATAAGTCGAAGCATAGTTCCGCTCGTTGCCGGTGCCGAGGGGCCACGAGCCATCGTCGGATTGCTCTTCGATCATGTTGCGGGCGATTTGGGGATAGATTTGGTTCCAAGTGTCGCCACCGACTTGCGCCATGGCTTGGCTGCTGTAGTAGGACGCCAAATAGAAGTAGCCGTTCTGCCACGGACGTGGATAGTCGCGGGACTGAAACCACTGCGTGCCGGCCCGGATCATCTCCGTGTCGTGTCTGCCACCGAGCGTCAGCGTTAACATCGCGGAGGCCGTATTGGCCAAACTAACGCTTCGCTTCTCGCCTCCCGGAGCGTCGGCCGGAAGATAGCTGAAGACTCCAAGTTCACGCTGATCGGACTCTTCGACGAAGCAACGCTCCACAAAGTCGAGTCCTTCGTCGAAGTACTGCTTCGGCACCTGGAATTCGGCGTTGCGAGCGGATCGCAGGAACATCAGCGACCAACCCGAGATCGACATATCCGAACCGGCGGTTGGGCTATCCGGATACCCGTAGCGAAAGCCGCCGTGCAGCGAAGGATGAGCCTTCGTACGCGTCTGGACTTCGCGCGTATAGAGCAGCGCCGTTGCCAAGGCCTCTTCGATGTTCCGCGACCGCTCGCCCGTCGTCATGCCATAGGCTTCCCCCAGCATCAGGCCCGCGATGGCATGGTTGTAATGCACCGTTTGTGACGTGTTGGGTTGCCCGCCTCCCGGTGTCAGCGGCAGCAGGCAGAAGTAGCCACGCCGCTTTTGTGTACTCAATACAAAGTCGATCGCTTTCGAAATCTGCTTGCCATACCGCCCGTGATCCGGCACATGACCGCGCGACAAAAAAGCCATGATCGCCAAGGATGTCACCGCCGGCTGGGCGACCGGATCGCTGGGGAACTGTCCATCAGCGGCTTGTTGCGCCGCCAGCCAATGAAGCCCGGCATCAACCGATGCTTCCACACGCGACCACTCTTTCGGTGGCAAGGCGGAACTCAAATCGGAAGTCGGCGCGATCGTGGCGAGTTGTGATTCCTGTGCCTGTGATTCCTGTACGTAGCGCACGGCAGTCAGAAGGCTCAGCAAACATACGGTGACGGTCAATTTAAGCATTGTCATTCAGCGTCTTCCGCGTTCAAAAGCCGTCGAATCTGGTCCTGGTACTGTTCAATCGCCTTTCGATAATCTTCGGGAGGCGTACGGCCGCGAACCTGCCAAAGCCCCGTATCGAGCGTCGACAGCAGCCTGTTCCATTGGCTGTCGGGAATCGGCTGGCCGCTGGCGAGAGCTTCCAGCATCGCTTTCAATTCGTCTCCCGCGACGAGTTCCTGCCACTTTCTGCTATCCAGATTTCCGTTACGAGCGTCTTGCAGCATCAGTGCCAGCATCTTCGCCTTCTCTTGCAGTTCCTTTCGCTGCTCCTCGTTGGTTGCGGGATCTTTGATCTTCTCCTCGATCGCTCGCAACATCTTCTCCATTTCCTCGTCCGATTTCTCAGCCGCGGCGAACTTCCGCATCTCTTCTTCCGTCAGATTGCCATCGTTGGCGGCTGGCCGTTCCTTTTCTTCCTCGTTTGCTTTTCGTTGAGCCATCTGCTGCGCGCGCTGCATCGCGTTGGCCGCCGCTTGTTGGGCTGAACTACCGGCTTCACCGTCGCCTCCACCGCCTCCCTGTCCTTGCGACTGCCAAAGCATCCAATCTTGGATCACGCGCAAGTTGCGGGGCCGATTGGGAATGCCCAGCAATTGGTTGAGGTCCGGCTCGCGCTCGAGCCGCTCCAGGAACTCGTCCAGCGTGGGATCGATCAGGTCCGCAATGTTGGGGTTGTCCACTTCACGTTGATCGAGGATCTCGACGGTCTTACGGCGCATCTTGTCGAACAACTCCTCCGCCCGCTCAAAGCCTTCAGTCGCCATCGTCTGTTGAACCTCCGCGCTTTCAAGTTGCCCGTTTTCTAGCTCGTACGTCGCGGCGGCTTGGTTGAAGGTGATCGTTTCCATCACCATTAACAGCTCGCGGACGATGTTGGCGACTTCCGGCGGAATATCGTCGGATTGGAAAGTGCCTCGGAGGTCGTCTTCGATGCTGGACATCGCGATCCGCAACCGATCGGTTGCGATCGCCAGCTTATGTTGGTCGATTGCCGCCAGTCCGTGGTAGCCATCATGCCGCACGTGAGACACCACTTCGGCCCACGCGATCGCCTGCTCGGCGACGCTACGGCTTTCGGCCAGCCGCTTCGTCACAAAATCCGCAGTCTCTTCGTTGCCCTCGTGCTCGAACGCGAGTTGCTCCAGTGCCGCGTCCAGTTCGACCAGCTCGTACGCGAGTTCATCAGCGACCGCGAGTAGATCGATCTTGACGTCGTCACTGCGTAGAGCGTCGTCAATCAGCGCCTTAGCTTTGAGGGAGTTTTGCCTCGCCTTCAGTGCGACTTCCTTGGCGTGTCCGACCACTCCTCGCGCCGCTGCCGCATCCGATTCCAGATTCAGCGGCAATTGCGACAGCGTCCGTGACTCCAATTGCAGTGCCTCGTTGACAAGTTGCTTGACAGCCAAAAGTCGCATTTCCGCAACTTGAATCCAGACATCTGGCCGCTGTGATTCATCGACGCGCAACCAACCACTCAACTCGATGGAGATATCTTCCTGCCGTTCACGCAGATCGGTCAATTGGTTGCGTAGATTGCCGCCGCGACGTTTGATAAGGTCCATATACTTGCCCATCAGCCGCGGGTCGTCGCCGAGGATGCGACCAAACTCGGCCATCAACTCGCGGCGCATTTCGAGAACCTGCGTGTAGCGTTTGAGATACGCTTCATCCACTTCGACGATGGCCATCTTGCGACGCAGCGGGTTCTGGTTCTGTTGAGCCTCGCGCAGCACGTTTTGCATGTTCTCGACGTACACTTCATAGATCTTGGCAACCTCCTCCAAGTCCTCGGCGAGTTCTCGCTCGCGGGCCACGGCCTCGAAACGTTTCGTGAGCGCTTCGATCTGCTCTCGCGCCGACGTCGTATGATGCAACGCTTCGAGAATATTGCGGGCCGGATTCAAGCCTGGGTCCTGGATTAAGACATACATCCGGTCCCGCGCCGGAGTCAGGTGCGTTCGCCCAATGTCCAGCATCTGTAAGCCGACAAACGCGTACTTTGTCTCCTTCGTGTCGTTACGCAGATCCGCGACGATCTGCTCGGCTTTCTCCAATCGAGCATCAACTTGTTGCGACCTCTCCGGAACGGCGGCCAAGTCCGGTTGCTGGTTCAGCTCGAGCAGCGTTAGCTCGGCAGCTTCAAGCTCCTTGTCGATCCTTTGCAATAGCTCGCGCGTGTTCATGGCGTCCGAGGGGCGGCTCGAGCCCGGGTTCGCTGCAACGGCTTCCCGGGCCGTAATCGTCAGCCGCAGGCGATTGCTCTCGGTGTTCTGGCCCCGCTGCGATTCAAACTTCATGTCGCGCCGAAGGTCCGCCGATGGCGTCGAAGACGACGATCGACTTTGCGAGATTTCGGACAGTTGGACCGAACCGGATGACGATTTCGAATCACTCGCCGGTTGGCCCAGCTCGGTGTTTGGCAGTGGATCGCTGGGATCTTCTGGAGGTGAGCTGTCTTGGGGAGTTTGCGGTGCGCCGCTCCCACCCTTCGCGAGTTGTGGGTCGGCGGCAGTTGGTGTTTGCGGGTTCGGCGATCCGCCAGCGGGCTGTGCCTTGTCGTTCTCTGTGTTTTCCGTCGGCTTCGACGAGGCGGCAGCCACGGCCGACGAATCTGATTTGTCATCTCCCGCAGGCGGAGAGTCGGAGCTAGTTGCGGGCGGGGAACCACCCTTCGACGTCGCGACTTCCCCGTCTGTCGAATCAGGATTCTCCGAAGGCATCGGACCGTCACCCTTGTCAGCGGCCACCGCCGTCGGATCGTCGGGGATTGTCGGCTCGTTGTTGTTGCTTTCACCTTGGGCATCCGCCTTGGCAACTGGTGTTTTCTCCTTGTCAGTTCCGACGCGCACTCCCTCTTTGGCGCTCTCGGCGACGTCAGCTTTGGCTAGTTGCGATTCTCCCGGCGATTCCTGGCTCGTGTTCTCGGAGTCGGAGAGTTCACTCGCAACTGCCATCGCCGCCGCGCTCGGCAATTCGCCGATCTCGCGAGAGGAGTCTTGCGAGTCGGTGGACTGGGCGACAGACGTTGCATCCTTGCCCGCTTCTTCCGCTGTCTTGGATTCGGCAGCCGCAGGTTCATCGTCACCGCTCTTCCGCGCCGCAGCATCTTTTGGATCGAGGTTGAGCATCCGGTTGTCCGTCACGCGTACGGCGTAGCTGATGTTCGTTCCGTCGTCCAAGGCGAACTCACTTAGGTCAAGTTTGGCCGTGCCGAGAATGTGCTTCTCGAGCTGCTGTTCGTCGAGCGGAATATCTTGAACTCGCAACACTTCCCGATCGCCGTTCTCGAATTCCTGGTACACGATCAGTTCGGCTTTGGCGATTCCGTGGTCGTCATGAGCTTCGAACTTGATGTCGATCACTTCATCGGGGCTGACCGACATCTCTTCCGTGGGGCTGATCACTCGGGCAACCGGAGCCTTGTCGGGAATGACTTGAATCCGGCAGATCCGCCGATCTTCGTTCGTGAGCCCAAAGGGACTGTGGAGAATCGGGCTGAGTGAGAGATCCTGCTCGAGGAGCGTCTCGAAGCGGTACCATCCATCGGATTCGGGGGACAGCACGAGCGTTTGTTCGATCGCCTCGCCAGCTTGGTCGTCACGACCGAGCAGCAACTCGAAGCTTTCCAACTCCGCCGCGGATCGTATTTCCAAAGTCAATCGACTTCCTTGAATGGCCTTCACGCGACTGGGTAGGAGCGACTTTTCGTAGGGCGGACGATCGACGTAATCGGGAGCCGTCACCGTCAGCCGAACTGCCGCGATCTCCGGTGGATCGATTGCGGTAATCGAATGCCACTCGCTACGACCATCGCCAGCGGAAACGCGGTAACGGAACGACTCGTCGACAGTAACGTGATGCGTGAACGTGTTCGGCACGTCGGGATTGGAGGCGAGCACGATCATCTTGGACTCATCCGACTCGGTCACGAGCATCAGCGTTGCCGCGTCACGCTTCAGGCCCGACAGCCGCGTAACAATGTCCATGGGCCGGCCGCGCGGGATCGCGGCGTCGCCCGTCACGCATTCGAGTTGAGTCGCCGTGATCTGAGCCATCGGTGCCCAGAATCGCCGTAGCAACACCGAGTTTTGCTCCCAATTGACCGCGAGGAACCCAACCAGAACCACAACGCACGCACTGGCAACGATCAACACCTTGCGTAGACGCGCGACGCGCACAACGCGAGCTGGTTCGACCAACGTTCCCAGTGCGACGGCCTCGCTGATCACTTGCTGCAACATCGCCTTCGCTACCTTGGTTGTCGGCTGATAATCCGATTTTGCAAAATGCGAGATGGTCGTCCAACGCTCTTCGAGTTGCGGCACTTCGGCGTCAGCGTCATGGGCCGCTCGTGTCCATCCGAGAGCGTAAATCACGGGTCGAATGCCGACCATCAAAAGCACCGCCACAGCGAGCGAGAGCGACGCGACTGTCAACGCCAGGCGAACGCCTGTGTCGAAGAGTACGAACCACCAGTCCGCAAGCATCGCGACGAGCATCGCTGCGATCAGTACCGAAGCGGCGATCGCAACAGCCCGTGCCACCGCTAAGCCAACCTGCCGCCAGCGAATACGGCGCAGTTTGACTTCCATCGCGGACGGGAAGGCGGTGTTCTCGATGACTCGTGACATGTGTGTTCTCCATTGTCGACACGTTTGCGGGGCGACAAGCGACTATTAAGAAAGACCTTTCCATTTGCGGATGATCCATTCCGTCTGCAAGCAGCCGAAGACAATCCACAGGAATTTCCATTGCACCCACAGCGGTTGCGTTTCCACTTTCTCGACGACTTCCGGTTCCAAGTTGGTCAACGAAATGACTTCGTCGATGGCGGTTGGCGGCAGCACCTGTCCACCCGTGGCATCGGCGATTTGATGGGCGAGCGCTAGATTACAGCGGGTATCGAGCAACTCCAGCGGCAGGTCCGCGCGGACTGTAAAACTTGCGGTCGCCGCCTGCTGTTCATCCTTGCCATCGATCAGACCCTCGACGATCGCACCGTTGGGTTCGATACGGTAGACACCCGGCTCGGGTTGGTTGAACTCGCCGCGATACTGTCCGGGAATGTCGTCATCGGCCGCGAGTGGGATCGTAAACCGCTGCTCATCGGCCCGTGTCGCAATCGCTTCGATCGCGGCGTCAAGGACGGGCGATCCTGCTTCGTCGGCCAGTCGAACGATAACTTGAACCGCATCGGTTCGGTTGTATCGCGACTTGTCCGTGCGAACGCGAACTCGTTCCGAACCCGCCGCCAGATCGCTCGCGATCGCCCAACGCAGCATCTGCCCCCACAGCCGATAGTGCAAGCGATCGCCACGCAGAAAACGGAGGCGATAGGTTTCGCCACCGCTCAGGTAGACAACTCGTCCTCGCTTCACCGGCTGCCAGCACAGGAATGCACTCTGCTGGGCGGCGGCCTCTTCATCGGTACTCTCTCGCGGAATCGCCCCGATCAAAGTGCGCGCCGTCGGCAAGGGCTGACGATAGTTCGACAACGAGTGGAGCGGAGCGTTCTGATTGATGAACTCCCAGGCCAACCGAGTCGCTTCGGCATTCTCGCCCACCATCAACGCATTGTGTTCGCGGCCGCGATCCGTCACGTAGAAAGCGA
>JBGTHH010000368.1:0-16827 GCA_041746275.1 Pirellulaceae bacterium
GATCTTCCAAAGTCTCCAGCGCCAACGCGGGGAGCAAGTATGAAACGTATCGACGTTGACGTTGTTGTTGCACCAGAACCTGCTGCATGGCACTGACCCACGTATGCATGATCGCTGGGGGCTCGATGGCGCGAAGGAAGGCGGCGCGGCGCTCGACGCGAGTCAGCTTGCGGCGAGTCACGGAACGATCGGTGCGAGTCAATAAGTTAATCAAGTTGCGAAACATATGAGGCAGCCTCCTTCGGAGAGTCAAGAGTCGTGCGTCGAGCCGCAGCGCGCTCGATCATCAGCGACAACTCGGATATGGGTATCAAGAGAGTGATCAGGTCATTAGGTGGTGCAAACGAGTTCGGTCGTCCAACGGATCGGCCACTCACGGCGCGACAACGACTCCAGCGCGACTCGTGAAAACGAGTCTCGAAACGCGAGTCCCTCAACAACACCGCTTGGCTAGCGTCGGTTGAGGTAAGTTGCCGTGGATTTGATGTCATGAACGTTGATGCCGGTAGAAACCGAGGTCACGCTCGTCAGAGTGAAGATAGCGAAGATAGTACAGATGTTAGGGGTCGTTAGTCAAGCATCTCCATAGGGTTTAACGATAGAATCTGTAAAAATTTACAAAGTGCGGTGTTTGTACTATTTGTATAAACAACGATGTTTTAGTGGGTTTGGGGTGTCTTGCCGACCAGGATTGACCAGGCCACAAGTCGCTCACCCGCAGGACGGGGTTCTGGTCCCCGACGATAGCCACGGATGATCCCTGACGGTCAGCCTGGAAAGGCTGACGTACAGCGATCCCCGATCGTTGCTACAATCCAAGCGTGTTGAACTGGTCACGAACTGCGCGCTAGCGGGAGCCACGACATGGGATTGGTGTATGCGGAGATTGAATTGCTCAACGGCTTCGACCTGTTGAAAGTTGACGCGGGCGAGCTGGACGAAAGTGAGCTGAGACGAATGCCCGTGCGTATCTTGGTCGACAGCGGCGCGGCGACGTTGGTCATCAACGACAACATCCGCAAGCAACTGGGACTGCGGACCAAAGAAGAACGCGTCATGCAGTTGGCCGACGAAAGCCTCCTCGCGTTGGATGTCGTTGGACCTGTCGAGATCCGCTTCGAAAACCGCCGCAGCATGCTCGACGCCGTCGTGTTGCCTGGTAACGCGGAACCGCTGTTGGGGGCCATGCCGATGCAAGACATGGATGTGTTGATCGACCCGCACCGCCATCGTCTGATCGTGAACCCAGACCACCCGATCATCGCCGGCGGGATGCTGAAGTGAGCGATTCTCTCGCAGATCACGAGCACCGCAGGTGATCGCCCCATGGCGGATGACAAAGCCGGGCTAGTCCGGTCGAACCAAGTTCAGCTTCATCTCCATGTAGCCGCAGTACAGCACGGGCACGACAAAGAGCGACACCAACTCGATGAACATGCCGAAGAAAATCGGCAGCGCCATGGCACGTGCGACATCCGCCCCGCGACCGGTGGCGAGCATGATGGGGAGCAGCGCGGCGAAGGTCGTGAAGGCCGTCATCAAGCAAGGGCGGATTCTGCGACGACCGGCTTCCACCGTGGCCTCGCGGATATCCCGTACGGTCCGCATGGGGCTGCGGGCGAACAACTGCTCCATATAGGTGGCGACGACCACCCCATCGTCGACGGAAATGCCAATCAAGGCAATTACGCCTACCCAGACCGCCGTATTCAATTCCACTTCATACAGGCCCAAGCCAATCATCGCGCCGAAAATCGCGATCGGAATCTGGGAAAAAATGATCAACGTGAGCGGCAGGTTGCGAAAGTTCAAGTAGATGATCAGCAAGACCGCGAGGATGACAAGCGGAATAATGACGATCAAGCGTTGGTTCGCCTCGACTTGGCTTTGGAACGAGCCGACCGGAAGCAGCGCGTAGCCAGTCGGCAAGGTCAGCGTTCCGTTGGCCTGGGATTGGCGGAGGCTGCTCTCGACAGCTTGAACCGTTTCCAAATCACCGACCATTCCCGAGGGGGCGAAGGCGATGTGCGCCACCAAGCGCGCGTCCTCGCTGCTGATCATTCCGGGGCCCCACGTGGTCTTCATGTTGGCGAGGGTTTCCAGCGGCACCACTTCACCGCTTTCCGTCACGACGGGCAGACGCGGCAGGTCGTCAATCCGTTCCCGCAAGTCACGCTGATAACGGATACGGATCGGATATCGCTCTCGCCCTTCGACGGTCTGCGTCAGGTTCATCCCGCCCAGCGCGGTTTCGATGACTTGATTGACGGCGATCGTCGTCATGCCGAAGCGCGCGGCGGCCTCGCGATCAACATCAAATTCGACATAGGGCATCCCCAGGACGATGTCCGGGTTCACCGTGGCGGCGTTGACCTGAGGCACCTGCCGCAATCGTTCCGCGACGTTGCGCGCGGCCTCGGCCAATCCATCCAGACTATCTCCGTAGACACGGATGGCCATGGGTGCCTTGATGCCGCTTTGCAGCATGACCACGCGACCTTCAATCGGCTGCAGGGGCGACGCCGGGGTCACACCGGGCAGGGTAGCGACGGCGTTGATCTGGTTCCAAATGCTGTCGATCGTGACACCCTCACGCCATTGGGCATCCGGCTTCAGCATGACGTAGGTCTCGATCATCACACCGGGTGCGGGATCGAGTGCGGACTCGGCTCGACCGATCTTGCCCAAGACGTTGTCGACCTCGGGGATTTGCTTGATCAGCGTATCTTGCGTCTGCAGGACCTCCATCCCTTGGGAGAAGCTGGCGGCCGGATAGAGCGTAGGCATATAAAACCACGTGCCCTCATCGAGCGCGATCCAATCGTCGGTGCGGAGCCCCGGAAAGCGGTGCTTGAGATCCACGTAGCCTGGCAACGTATTCGGCTCCGCACCCAACCCGCGTGCAAATTGTTCGCCTGGATAAAGAATCGTCGGCAAGCCGAACCAAGCCCCGGCACCCAGCAGGATGATGAGCAGAGGAATCGCCATGAACATCAGTTTGTGGGCCAACAGGAATCGCAGCGTCGGCTCGTAAATCCAGAGAATCAAGCGGCTGGTGGGGTTCTGCTCGATCGGCCGCAAACGCTCACGCGACATCTGCCACGCGATGAGGCCAAAGATCAGCCCTACGATGGGAACCGTAGCCCAGCGAGGCAGTGGCGATAATTCGGCAACCCCAGGCTGCCAAAACAGAACGCAGGCACCCATTCCCACGATGCCCGCGACGGCGACCGCGACATGTCGGCGCCGTAGCGACCAACGTGAACTGTGCAGCAGCAGTCGGCACAGTGCGGGGACAAGAAGGATCGCGACCAACAGCGCCGCGACCATGGCGAATGTCTTTGTCCATGCCAGCGGCCCAAACAGCTTCAAGTCCCTCCCCGTCAAAAAGAATACGGGAAAGAAGCTCACGATCATGGCCGTGACGCCTGTCATAATGGCGGGCGCGACCTCGTGTGTGGCATCGATGATGACGTCGGTACGAGAGCGTGAATCTGGCTGAGGTTGGTCACCAGCGGTTGCTGATCGGTCGCCGGCGCGGCTCGCTTCCCATTCCACTAAGTGCTGATAGACATTTTCGGAAATAATGATCGCCAAGTCGGCGACTTCGCCGATCGCAATCGCGATCCCCGCTAGTGACATGATATTGGCGTCGATCTGGAACCAACGCATGCCGATGAACGACATCAGCACCGCCATCGGCAAAGTAACCGCAACGATTAGGCTGGCGCGGAAGTGCAGCAAGAACAGGACAATCACGACCGCCGTAATGATCAGCTCGTCGCGGAGCGCGTCGCGGAGCGTGGCGACGGTTTCATTGATGAGCCCGGTTCGGTCATAGACCGAAACGATCTTGACACCCTTTAAACCAGGCTCGATCTGTGCAATCTTTTCGCGCACGCGCTGGATGACTTCGCGTGGGTTTTCACCGAATCGCATGACGACGATTCCGCCCACCGACTCGCTGCCGTTGAGATCGATCGCGCCGCTACGAAAATCCGGACCAAGCTGAACTTGCGCCAGATCGCGAATCCTCACAGGCACTCCCGCGCGCGACAGAACGACCGTCTTTTCAATGTCGTCGAGTGCCTGAGTCGTGTCCTTGTTCTGGCCGATGAAGCCGCGGCCCCGAATAACGTACTCCATGCCGCCCGATTCGACGGTCTTGGCCCCCACGTCGATGTTCGAGTCCTGGACGGCCGCGATCAGTCGCTCCAGCGGAATATCGTGGAAGCGGAGCGAGTTCGGAGCCACCTCGATCTGATACTGCCGTACATAGCCGCCGACACTGGCGACTTCACTGACACCCGGCACGGACTGCAGCTCGTAGCGGACCACGTAGTCCTGCAGCGTGCGCAGTTCCGCGAGGTTCATCTCCGGCGGGCCTTGCAGCACGTAGTAGAAGATCTGACCGAGCGCGGTCGCATCGGGACCTAACGTCGGCGTCACTCCCTCCGGCAGCGAGCCGGCCACGGTCGCCAAACGCTCCAAGACCCGCGAACGAGCCCAGTAGAAATCGGTGCCATCGGCAAAGGTGATCTGCACGAAGCTGTAACCGAACATGCTCTTGCCCCGCACGCTTTCCGCATGGGGTACGGTGAGCAGGGCCACGGACAGTGGATAGGTCACCTGGTCTTCGACGTCCTTGGGCGAACGCCCCGGCCACTCGGTAAAGACGATGACTTGGTTCTCACCGATATTCGGGATGGCGTCGATGGGCACGACCATCGCGCAGTAGCCACCGACCGCCGCCAGGATCAGGGCTCCCATGACCGTGAGCAGTGGCTGCCGAACACAAAACTCAATGGATGCACGCAGCATGCTTACGCGCCCCCTTGGTGGCGAGGCGTAGCATCGAGAGGCTCGTGAGGCTTGGTGTCCCTCGCCGGTTGGCCCGGGGGCGGGAACTCCCGCACCTTCTCTCCACACCGTAGCATCTGGCTGCCGAAGTACGGATTCAGCAACTCGCCGCCGGGTTGGAGCCAGTCACCACCTCCACCTTGAACCATGGGGCAGTAGAAGTGTGTCAAGGAAGACTGAGTTCCCGCGCTGCGAACTAGCGAGGCGAGCGTCACCATGGCGTGGCTGATGGGCTTGAATGCTTGACGAGCCCCGGCGAGGTCCAGGTGATGCAAGTGTTCTGAGTTCGTGGCGATGTCCCGCATGTTTTTGGCGGCGGGTTCTGGCAGGGAAGCATCACTTCCGAGCTGGGTCGCCAACTTGTGCAGCATCTGAGCCGCAGCGGCGGGCGGCGGTTGGTCGGCCGCGAGCGCCTGTTGCACCGCGAAGTAGGCCGCATAAAGCTCTTGTAGTTTTTCACCAGCATTGCCGCCCACGGGTGTGATCGTGATCTGCTCGAACATAAGCGGCCCAGAGGGAGCTTGGCTCTTGGCGATGGCGCGCGTCGGATCGATGAGACTTGGCTTGCCGGCGAGCTGCATCTGGGAGTCGATCAAGAAGTTGCCCGCAGTGGCCACGCTTTCGCCGGCCTGGAGACCTGCCAGGATAATGATCTTATCGCGCAAGATGGGACCGACCGTGACGGGACGAATCTCAAACACCCCCGGTTTAGTTTCGACATAGACGACGCTGTTACCGCCCGCCAACAGGACTGCGGGGCGCGGTACGGACAAGGCCACGGGTTGCGGCACCGTCTCTTCGGCAAATCCATACTTGGACGTGGGCACAAGATCCATGCCGCAGATGGGGCACGGCCCCGGTTGGTCGCGAATGATTTGGGGATGCATGGGACTGATCCACTTGCCCGCCAAGTCGGCATCAAATACTTCTCCTTGAGTGCCCAGGGGATAGTGGATGTGGGCTTCCGCGTAGTCACCCGGTCGCAGACGGCCACGGTCGTTGACCAGTTCCACACGCACGCCCACCGTACGCGTCCGCGGATCAACCGTGGGATCAATGAACGCCACACGGCCCAGCAAGGTCTCGCCCGGCAATGATTGAACGATGGCCTCCACGCGTTGTCCAAAACGAATGCGGGTGGCATCTTCTGGGAACAGTTTGAGTGTTAGCCAGACGGTGGAGAGTTCCGCGATGCGGTAGATCGGATCACCCGCCTTCACATAATTGCCTTCTATGGCGAGCTTCTCGACGACGGTTCCACCCTGAGGTGCGAAGATCGTCAAACGCGACTGAGCCTGTCCCGTGCTTTCCAGTTCGGCGAGCTGTTCGTCCGTCATACCAAACTCGCTCAGTCGCTGGCGCGTATTCGCGGCCAAGCTCTCTTGGGCTTCCCGCACGGCTGGCAATCCACTCGCCGCGGCCAGTGCGCGACGCGACTCGATGTACTCGACCTGGGCGGCGTAGAGTTGCGGGCTGTAAATGATGGCCAGATGGTCGCCAGCTTTGATGTCGACGCCCGTGTAGTCCGCGAACAGCCGCTCCAAACGCCCGTCGATGTACGCGGCAATCGTCGCTTGTCGGCTTTCGTCAATGGCGATGGCACCCACGGTTAGCAGCGTCGCGTCAATCGGTCCGCTTTCCACGGGGGCCATCTGAATGTTGGCGAGTCGTCGCTGAGCGGGTTCGATCTTGATGGAGAACTCGTCTAAATCGGCGGCCCCGGTCGAAGCAGGCACCAGCTCCATTCCGCAGATCGGGCAACGGCCGGGAGCTGGTTGGCGTATTTGCGGGTGCATCGGACAGGTAAAGATGGAGCCAGGAGAAACCGTCGTTCCGCTCGAAGTCACTCCGGCCTCACGAATCCAACCGATCCTCTGGGCGATCCCCACGAAAACGATGAGCGTCACTCCCGCCGCGAGGAAGAGACCGACGGGTAATAGGCGTCTCGCGATCCAGGCACTTCGTTCGCGTAGGTGCGGCTTACGCGGGCTGGCCGGCGATGTGCTGGGAGAAACGGATTGGGTTGACATGGGGAACGCCTTATTCCTAGGAATCGATCCGCAATCGAAAATGCGGCAGCGGAGCACATGCCTCGCTAGCCGCGTCGCCGCCACGGCCCACGACCACTCGCTAAGCAACAAAGTGCGCACGCAAGCCGGCTGACATCGGCGCGCAGAGGTAGCCAGAAGCCTTTTAGATTCGCCAAATACAGAGTAGCGACTGAACGGAGCGGGGGACTGGCGAGTAGAATCGTTGGTCGTCCCTGGGCGTCGATGGAACCGGATCGATGACCATCAACAGTGCCAGAGACGCATCGCTCCCGAAGACCCACTTAAGTGTTCGAGCACCACTATCGTCAGGTACCAGTGGCGGCGTTTGAGGTCGCTCCTCCTGGCGTCGGCAAGCACAGGTTCCCGATGGGTCGGCTACACCGCAGCAACACGCGCGAGACTTGGCACATTCCGTGCGAGAGGCCCCACGAGCTGACTCAGCACAGCCGCCGGTGACGTGCGCAGCCGGTAACCCTCCCGTGCCGCCGACAACCACAACCAGCAGGATTGCGGTCGCGCCCCTCAACTTTGTGCGTCTCCCCAATATCACCGACGATCCTCCCACAATGACCTTTGCATTGTCGGTGGGGACGCCTCGGGTGTCCAGAGCGCCGGAAAGCGGTTTCAGGGCTGATGGGTCGCTGGTGTGGTCATTAGCTCGACACCGACCGTTTGGCGAATGCGGGCCAGGGTAATCGCCAACTGGCCCAGCGCTCGATGGTAGCCCAGTTCCAGGTTGAGGAGGGTTCGATAATCACGAATGACCCGGTCAAATGTCACCGTGTTGTTCATGAGCGATTGCTGGTCCGCCTCGAAGGTCTGGCGAGCTTGGGGCAGGATCGTCTGTTCATATAGTTCGACCGTTCGTTGATTGGCACGAGCTTGTTCCCACAAATCGAATAGCAGGGCCTCCAGACGGAAGACCACTTCATCCTCCGAGGCATGGGCGGCGTAATGTGCGTGCGATGATTCGGCGGTCATCGCGTCATACTTGCGATGCCAAATCGGAATGC
Organism: Pirellulaceae bacterium; assembly: GCA_041746275.1. Classification (GTDB taxonomy): domain Bacteria; phylum Planctomycetota; class Planctomycetia; order Pirellulales; family Pirellulaceae. Next base: position 7,925 of record JBGTHH010000368.1, read on the forward strand.
TCGCGGTAACTCCCAGGGTCAGCGAATCTCTTCCAGCATCCGGCATCATCGCCCCGGGAGCATCCATCACCACCCAACCGACGCCGAAGGTCAAATCGGGACGACGTTTCAGACGAGCCACTTCGATGCCCCACTGTGTGGCGGCCGTGCGCAAACGAGCCGCCTGGAGTTCGGGCTGCGCTTCCATGGCCATTTGCCGCAAGAGATCGTAATTCCAATCCGGCAGCTCGGCCTCAATCCTCGCGGGTGGCAACACGGGCACGCTGGCCTCGCGACCGACAATTCGGTTGAGTTCCGCGGTCGTGGCCGCGATCTGTTGGCGATACGAGATGAGTTGCTCCTGAAGACTACTTAACTCCAACGTCGCCATGAGCACGTCCCCAGGTTGAGCATCACCTGTACGAACACGCGCGTTGGCGGTGGTTATGAGTGATTCGAGTTGTGCCTGATCAGCGGTCGTCGTGTCGATCTGCTTGCTCAGCACATACAGCTTGAACCACGTGGCGCGTAGATCCCCGATAACCCGCAGACGCTCCGCCGCGTATTGAGTCTCGGCCACCAATGCCTCCAGGTGTGCCCGCTGCCCCTCCGCCTTGAGCCGACCCAGCCACGGGATCATTTGCATGACCTGAATGTCCGCTAACTGGCGGTCGGGCTCGAAGTGCATCGGCGGAGCGAAAACCATCGACGAGACGGTCGGATCAGGCAGCTTGCTGACGTAGCCGGTCTTAGCCCACGCAGCAGCGGCCTCCTGTTGCATTCGCCACAACGTGGGATTATTCGCCATCGCCGACGCTTCCAGGTCCTCTAAGGTTTCAACGAGCTCTGGCGGCGTTTCCGTCAAAGGCTCGGGCGTCTGCGTTTCCGGAGGAGGTATTTGCTGAGGTCCATCATCGACTTGGCGATCCGATACCAGTCGCACCTCCACCGTCGTCGTGGTCAGCGTTGCAGTAGCGGTCGGTTCATCCGGAGCTGGCATATGCGGTGGCGTGGAATGGACGAGCTGCTGCTTGGATGTCTCACAGCCCCAGCAGCAGACTAAAGTAGCCGCAAGGGTTACTGCCCACCGACTGAGCTTGAGAGTCCGATGCATTGATGAGACCTCTAACTGGATGTTTCGATCGCAAGCGGATGCTTCAAACCCACGTTTCAATTTGGATCAGCCCACGTCCGGCGTACATGCGAAGCACGGAACCATCGGTTTCTTCGACATAACTCCGGCACAAGCTACAAGTGATACGAACCGTGTCTGCCACACGTCAGCACGACAGGTCCGGTTGTAGCGGATGGGAGAGGGATACCGAGTCTCTGTTCGTCGGCGCGGACTCAGACCACGTACCCAACGTCGCTCGGGAAGCCGCGCGTTCAACGTTCGGTATAGGCTTCCTCGATATGCGTTTGCAGCAGAGAGAACGCCCGCTGCTCGGACGGCCCCGCGGTTTTCTCGACGATCACGGCCAGCCGATCGAGTTCCTGTTGCACCTCCGCGGCCGGCAGCAGCGCGGTTCGCGTCGCCAGGATCGCGGCTTCCAAGACGGCGTGTTTGGCGCGGTTGAAACCAAAGAAGTCACGCACGCGGCCTTGATCGATCACTTGGCACTCGATCCGCGTGCGCGGTTGGCTGTCATCCAGACTCATCACGCGAAACGCATACCAGCGACACGCGTCCGCGAGAATCCAACCAGAGACGGCCGTGGCCGGGATGAGTGGAGGCAGATCGTCCCAGTGAGCAATGGCGGCGCGGGCTATCAACTCGACATCGTCGGTGACATGCAGCACACCTTCGCCCAAGCGTTTTAGGTTGGCGTAGGTGCGCGAGGTCTGGAACGGCTTCAACACGAACCGCGTCATCGCCACATCGACTTCCGGTCCCATGGGTGAGATATTCGCCGAGCCATCGACATTGACGGTAGTGACCAAGCCTTCGAGGATCATGCTAGAACGTGACCGGTAGCGAGGGGAGTTGCGGCAATGGAGCCGCTTCCAACAATTCGGGTTGCGGGGAACGCAAGCCCGGCGAGGCGATGCCCGCGACGCGCAAAAAGTTTTCGAGCAGTGCGTAACCGTGTTCGGTCAGAATCGACTCGGGATGAAACTGCCAGCCGACGACGGGAGCGGAAGCATGGCGTAGGGCCATGATGACACCGTCCGCCGTGCGACTCGAAACTTCCAACTCGGCTGGCAACGTCGACTCGTCCACGATCAATGAATGATATCGACCGACGGTCATGGGATTGGGGATGTTGGTGAACTCACCGCGACCGTCGTGTTCGATCCGACTGGCGCGACCATGCATCGGTTGTCCCGCGCGCACGATCGTCGCGCCGAACGCGGCCGCGATGGCCTGATGTCCCAAGCACACGCCCAATAACGGAAACTCGCGCCACAAGCCTCGCACCACGCTCAACGAGCAACCCGCTTCCTTAGGCGTACACGGACCGGGAGACAGCACGATCGCCGCCGGTGCCATCTCACGAATTTCGGAGACATCGATGGCATCGTTACGAACGACGTGCGTCTCCTGTCCCAAACGCTGAAAATAGCGAGCCAGGTTGAACACAAAGCTGTCGTAGTTATCGATGAGTAGGATCACGGCGCACGCACGTTAACGGAGAGCCTTCAGCAGGCCGGTGGCTTTGTGCCAGGTTTCTTCATATTCCTGTTGCGGATTCGAGGGTGCGACGATGCCGCCGCCCACCGGCAACTGCCACCACCCGCGACCCGCCGTCATGGTGCGGATCAGGATGTTGAGGTCCATCGTACCATCAAATCCGAGGTAACCAAGCGACCCACAGTAAGGTCCGCGCGCGGTCGGTTCGAGTTCCGCGATGATCTCCATCGCGCGAATCTTCGGTGCTCCCGTAATCGAGCCCCCAGGAAACGCCGCCCGGACGAGATCGAGGGCCGATCGGCCGGGTGCGAGCTCACCACGGATCGCCGACACAAGATGTTGCACATACGTGTACATCTCGACCTCGCACAGTTGCGTCACTTGCACGCTATCGGCACGGCACACGCGGGAGAGATCGTTGCGCAGCAAATCGACAATCATCACGTTCTCGGCCCGATCCTTCTCGCTCCGCAGTAACTCATCCGCCGCGAACAGGTCGGCTTCGGGTTGGGACGTGCGCTGACGCGTCCCCTTGATCGGACGCGCTTCGACCCAACCGTCCTGCACGCGCACAAAGCGTTCGGGCGACGCACTCACGATCTGAAACTCACCTAGATCAAAGAAGCCCGCGAACGGAGCCGGGTTACGCTCGCGGAGCCGCAAGTAGAGGTCCACCGAGTCGTCGGTGGCTCGGCTGAGCAATCGTTGCGACACGTTGACCTGAAAGACATCGCCAGCATGGATGTAGTCGATGGCTCGTTGAACGGTTCGCAGGTACGACTCCCGCGAAAAATTGCTGGTCACATCAGTCAGGCCCGCCACGGCATACTGCGGCGCGAGATCCGACGTTTCCAACGGCCGGGAGCCTTCGACACGAGTGGCAGTCCGCGGCGAGTCGAGCCACTGTTGGAATTCGTTCAATCGACGAGCGGCTCGCGCGAGTCGCAATTTCGGTTCGGTTTCGGGAAAACCCTGGGAGATCAGCCACGCGCGTTGCCGCTGATGGTCCACGGCCAGCACGATGTCGTACAAACCGATCGCAATCGCGGGGACCTGGAATTCGTCAAAGGCCGCGGCGGGCACGCGTTCGAGACTGCGACAGAGATCGTAACTGAACAAGCCCGCCGCGCCGCCTTGAAACGGCGGCAGGTCGGGAATCGTGGGGCTCGAAAACGTGGCGAGTTGCCGTTCGAGCGTGGACAAGTCCACGTGACGGTCGGCGGCCTGCGACACAAACGCGAAAGGGTCGGCGGTGAGGAACGAGTAGCGACCGAGCCCCGGTTGCCGCAGGGCACTATCCAGAAAGAGACAATGCGATTTGCCGCTCAGCCGACGAAACGCCTCGACCGAATCGGGCAGTGTGGTCAGCTCGCGGACCAACGGAAGGTCGCTGCTCACTGTCCCAGCCACTGCCTCGCATACTGGGCCGCGACGAGACGATTTGGAAAGGCCCGCACCTCGGATTCGGCTCGCGTCCGTTGTTGATCGGCCACGGATTCCAGCGTTTCCCGCAGCCACTTCTGAGCCATCTCGGCCGAGTGAAAGAGGTTGGCTTCGCGTCGCGCCCGACGGCCCTCGGGAACGGCGAGCGTGGCGACGAAGTGCGGCCATTCGGCGAACGGGTCGGTATAGGGCAGCTTTTTTAGATGCAGCACGAGTCGCGTGTTCAAATCGATGAGGTCGTCGCCGAAATGTTGTTTGAATAGTTGCAGATTCGCGGGGATGACTCCCACCACCGTAGGCTCGCCCACGGCTTCCAACGGGCCGAGCCGGCTCACTTCGCCCACAAACGCGTTGAACTCCGCCCGTTTGTTCTTGGCCAGATAGTGCGTCAACGACCAAGCCGTGGCATAGCCCGTGGATGTCAAGCGACTCGCCATGACCGTCTGTTCGATCAGGTGCGCATTGGGCTGCTCGGCGGCGCGACTCTTCAGATAGAGCTCCAATTCGAACATCCGCATGTCGTTCACCTGCCCCGCGCCCTTCCAACGCATCCGATTCCCGAACGTCGTGGGAGCGAAGTATTCCGCCAAGCCCTCACTGAGCCACATGGGCCAGAGCGACAGCCGCTGCTGCACACCGATATTGTGCAGGATCTGATGGGCACCTTCGTGGGCGATCGTCGAAATCGATTGCTGGATCGCCAACTCGGGTTTGACGCTACGTAAACGGGACTCCTCGTACATCACCACCCAATTCGTCAGGATGTTGTAGTACGCCACGACTCCGGCGGGCATTCGCTCGTAGGCCTGAAATTCATCTTCCGTGCGAAACATCACGACGACCAACGGCACGTCGGGCTCGGAGATCTCGACCTTCTGTGCTTTCGCATAGGCCGCGACGCCAGGAAACATGGTCTCCATGATGCGACTGGTCGCCAAGGCGAACTCTTCGCTCGTGTTATAGATATATAAGTACCGCCGCGTCTGCTTGGTCTTGAAACCGGCGAACGTGGTTTTAAGCAATCGTTCCGCGAGCTGATCCTTCGAGATTGCCTGGAACGGCCGATCCGTCAGCGGCGCATCGCGATCATGTCGCACGACCAATTGGCCGTCGGGCAGGATCACGACTTGGTGGTCGTCCACGCGTACGAGCAATTTGCCGACCACTTTCGCGTTGTCCGCATCGAGTGTGGCAACTGTCTGACCCGTTCCCGCCTCGACCGTGCCCGCTGGTATGTTCAGTCCGAATTCTCGCGGGTCGACCGTACGTTTGGCGAGCTGAGCCCACCCTTCCGACGTGGCATAGCCCATGACCACGAGCAAGATCACCAGCCGGAGGCTGCACCGCTTGGACATGGGGTTCTCCGGATAACGAAAGGGACTTCGATGGTGCTCGGAGAGGAGCGTTATCGAGTGAGGGCGAACGATGTTGCTATCTTAAACAGGCGGAAGTCGAATCGGCAAGCGCCGCCGACCCGTCACGTGGAAGTGCTGGAGTTTTGGTCACTCGGCTTCATGGGACCACGTCCAGGGTGTGAGGCGTCCCGTTTCGAAATGAAGAAGCGACCGTGTCGGCGTCCTGCAGACACGGTCGCTTTTGTTTCTGGCTACGAGATCCATCTCGATGAAGGCATCGACCGCATTCCCTCTCGTTGCGGGCGAGGAGGACTACGCCACCAACCGGAAAGCCGACTGCCGTTCCCTCACGCCATCCACAAACTCCTCAAAAATTCGCACATCGAGCGCCGAAGCGGACGCGGCTTCGGGATGGAACTGCGTTCCTAATGCGAACCACTCCTCGCGGACGCTCTCGATCGCTTCAATGACTCCATCCGGGCAGCGGGCGGTCACCGCAAAACCGCGTGCGACTTCGTCCACCGCCATGTGATGCATGCTGTTTACGCGGATTTCACCATCTCCATAGACGCGTTCCATCAGCGAACCCGGTATTACTTCCAGGCTATGGCGATGCGCGGGATCTTGGAGATCCTTGTGCGGAATGGCCGTGGGTAAGTCCTCGGCGATATGCAGGAACAGGTTGCCTCCCTGCGACACATTCAGCAATTGCATTCCCACGCCGATGCCGAACAAGGGCAGACGACGCTCCGCGATCAAGCGGATCAGCTTACGATCAAAGGTCTCGCGGCGTGGTTCGAGCGTGCGGACGGTGGGATGCATCATGAAACCATCCCGCCGCGGATCGAGATCTTGGCCGCCGATCATCACAAAGCCATCGAGCCGATCCAGGACCGCTTCGATGTCGGATTCCTCCTGCAACGGTGGCAAGATGATCGGAATACCGCCGACCGCCGTAATGCAATCGTAGTAGCCGGCACACACGTAGGAAAAAGCGGGGGCATCCTTTTGAGCATTGCGATAGTCCGCGTTCAGGCCAATTAACGGTTTCGACAGCATGGTTTGAACCTCCTTGATTCGTGAATGAGTGTCTCGAATTCCCTGACACTTGTCGTAAACGTGAGGCAGAGTTTACGAAACTCGAAACGCTTCGCAACGTCGACACCGTATCTTGATCAGCTCCCGGAGCGACACACAACATTGTGTGCAAGCACGAGCGACTGCTAGCAGGTGAGGCGTCCAAGCCGCGACGTTTTGTCACAACTCCGGACGGACCTTTGATTCAGCGGGAGCTTCGACCGTACGCAGCAAATTGATCAGCGCCACGACGCCAAAGGCACTCGCTCCAATCAAGTCGACCGTCAACCCAACTTGATACTCGCCGATCGTCGTAATGGGAGCCAAAAGCAGGGCTGCGGACAGGAACATCACGGCGCGTTGAAACGAGGACAGCGCAGTGCGGAAGTAGCCGACCAGTCCGGCCGCAAGGGCGATGATCCCGATCGTCGCGGCGACCACAGCATGAGTCACCGCAAAGGCTGACAATTCTTCGCCGGGAAGGGCCAATAAACATAACGCGGGTCGGTACACAAACATGAAGGGCAACGTGAAACCAACCAACGAGAACCGGAAGGCGGCAAAGGACGTTTGCATGATCGGCGACTCGGCGATCGAAGCGGCTGCGTAACCGGCCAGGGCCACCGGGGGCGTGACCATCGACATCATACCGAAGTAGAAAATGAAGAGATGGGCGGCCAAAGGTATGACACCCAACTCGAACAACAACGATCCCATCAACGTGGCCATCAGCAGGTAGCAGACCACCGACGGGACACCCATGCCGAGCACGAGCGAGCAAACCATAATGCCGATCAACGCTAGAAACAGATTGGTCTCGACCACGCCCTTGATCGCCGCGCTGAAATCGGTCGCGATTCCCGTCTGCTGCACGATACCAATCACGATCCCCACGCACGCGCTGGCCGCGACGAGCGAAATGCCGTTCTTGGCGGACTTCGTGAAAGCCTGCACCATTTCCGGTTTCCAAGCGGGATGCAGCAAGCCGAAAATCAGCAGGCCGAACATGCCCATGATGGCCGAACCCAGGAGCGACTTGATGAACAGCAAGAAGCTGAGTTGGTCCGTATACGGGTGAATCCACGGCGAACCGAGAAAGGGCTTGAGCCATGAGGGTGCCGCTTCGGCGAACCCGATCGAGGCCTGATGCAGTACCAACACAATGAAGAAACTCGCGAACGCCGCTCGACGCGCCGTCAGCGAGATCGCCAACTCCTGTCGCAAGGTGGCACAGACCAGGATGACCGCCAACGCACCCGTGACCGATCGGAACGGCGAGAAGCCTAGGATCAACAGACCGATCAAGACCGTTAAGGCTCCGAAGAAGACGCTCCCTTCAAACCAACTGAGCTGGCGTTGCTGGACTTCCTCCACGGCCAGGGCATCGGCTCCCAAACGCCGCGAGTAGAGATAGACGATCACCAGAATCGACAGGTAGTAGAGTATGGCCGGGATGATGGCCGCCTTCATGATGGTGAGGAAGCCGCCCACGGGTTGGACGAGCTCGAGCATCATGTAGGCTCCAGCTCCCATGACAGGAGGCACGAGCGCACCGCCCGAGGCGGCCGCCGCCGTGATGCCGCCGGCAATGTGGCGGGGAAACCGCGCGCTGCGCATCATGGGAATCGTGAACGTTCCCGTCGTAACCGCATTGGCCACCGCGCTACCCGACAACGAGCCCATCAGTCCGCTGGCCATCACGGCCACCATGGCGGGGCCGCCACGAATCCGTCCGAAGGCTTTGGTGGCGAAATCAATGATAAATTGCGTGGCACCGGACATTTCGAGGAACGAGCCGAACACGACGAACAAGAAGACGTAGGAAAACATCACACTGGCTGCGGGACCAAACACGCCCAGAGATTGGAGAAACGTCGTGCTCACCACACCTTTCATGTTCTGACCGGCGTGCGGCAGCAGCCAATCCGGCATCACGGGCCAATCGTAGGTCAAGCTGACGAAGCAGTAGTACGAATGCCCCACGAAGAACAACGCCAGGATCGGCACGATCCAACCAATGCTGCGACGAGTCGCCTCGATGACCAGAATCAAACCCAGCGCCCCGATAAAAAAATCGGTCGATGTTTCGATTCCCGCGCGATTCCCCAACGAGATCCCACCGGGCCAAAGGCTTTTGAAAAGCGGCTCGGTTTGAACGATGACATAGCCGCAACACACCACCACGCCCAATGCCAACACGAGGTCCACGTAGCGCAGAAACTTGACATCTTTCAGCTTGGGACTGACTGGGTAGACCAAATAGCACAGCACCAAGCCAATCATGACGAATACGGCGAGGGCGGACTGCGGTTGGAGTTGATTGTAGTTCACCTCGAACAAAGTGAACAAACAAAGCGCGACTCCCAACGTGGTAATCAGCGACTTCTTCAATGGTTCTAACAAAGCGGAGGCTCCTC
>JBGTHH010000369.1:0-2243 GCA_041746275.1 Pirellulaceae bacterium
CGGTTTTCGTTTTGGAACGATGATTTGAGGGGATGATTGAGGTTGCAAGCAACCACCCTTGGAATTACAAACCTGGAGTTGGCAACGAACTTCGGCCGCCTCTATCATCGTGTGGCAGGCGGCTGCTCGGCCATGCATCGCGAGCGAACTCGCCGCACCTCCCGCCGCTGCCGTCACGCGCGGCTGCTGGGTTCCGATTAACGCGCCCATCAGGGTTCTGGCGAACACCTCTCACGCGCCATCACGCCGTAGCCATTTCACACCATCCGCGCTGACACTCTGCGTTGGTTGGCGAGATCCAGCGACGCGTCGTAGCATTTCGTGAGCGTGCTTCGTGTAACTCCGCGTCGAACGTCGATACTTCCCACGCGTCAACTCTCGCTTGTTGATCCTCGCAGTATCAGACGATAAGCTACTGAGATAGCTGGCTGTCCCCATGGTCTTTCCATGGTGCGAGACATCAGGCCCCGCACCAAGCTTCATGGCAACCAGTCTCTCTGGTCTGGTTGCTTAGAGCCTAAACCGCATCAGGTAACACATACACCAGGCTGGGTCGCGACCCAGATACTATCTAGCTCCACCAGCACATTGCATCCTTTAGTGGATCATAAAAGAGATCCAATCGATAACGCCTTGTGGGCCTTGAAGCTTGTCAGGATCTGCCGGAACAAAGCCTAAGATGATGTTACTGAAGTAAAGCATGATGCTCAACGCGAGGCAGCCACAGCCGATGGAAAATGCCCAAGAAGCGGCCTTCATTGATCTCATGACACTTTTTGCTCGTTTCGTGTCGGGTAACTCCAAGAAAATCATCAGCGGCCACATTGCTACGTATGAGCCACGTTGACAGTACCCAATCGCAACTACGAAACTGCAAGTAGCGGTCGCGATCAGAACGTTTAAGGCCGTTTGATCTGCCTGAGTAAGTGGGGATTTGAATACCTTTTCCATGCACGCGAGGATTATCAAAATCGATGCCGAGCTAATGGTGGTGATCTGCTTAAACCAGTCCGTTATCGGGGTCTTCAAATATTTGTCGATGTGTTCATAAAGTACCGCGACTTTGGCCCAGTCGATGTTCTTTAGGGCGTTCGCGAGTTGCTGTGTGTTCTCTTCCATCAGATCTCCATATTCCTGCAAAAACGCCTGAATTCTTTAAGCGGTGATTGTAGCACCCAGAGCCGTTTCTTTCAGTCGGTACCCGGAACAGTGGGGCCATCGAGAACGGTCGGCTTGTGTCCACCGGAACGCCAATCATCGAAACGACAAGCCGAACCACGCTTGTTCGCAAAGTCCTGTCCCTGTCGTCGAGCCCGCTCGACCAAGCCAGGCATCGCCTCGATAAGGAGGTTCGTGAGCGGAAATCGCGAATGGCAGGAGTTGCGTTTCAGGTGGCAACTTGGGGTGGCAACTTGGGGACACAGCAACTTGTGGAACTGCGTGGGAACTTCACCTTGGCGACCGGAGGGTTCGGTATGCCACCTGTTCCCTGGGGAATTCCGAAATTGGTGTCCAACAGTGCTGTGTCCCCAGATCGCTTCCCCAGATCGCTTCCTTGGGGTAGCCACGGTCGCCAAAACCGCGGGAATGATGGCCCGCCGATCACTGCCAATCTTCGATGGACAAGCCCGGCACTCGGCTGAATTCAGAAGTGTTATGCGTCACCAGGATCAACCTGTTCGCCAGGACGATGGCGGCGATCATCAGATCGTTCGGCCCAATCGGCGTCCCGAAGTCCGCGAGGTGTGCCCGCACTTTGCCGTACTCCTCGGCGGTTGAATCGTCGAACGGTACGGAAACGAATTGCTGGCGTAGTTGCTCGACCCGCATTCGATTGTTGGCCCGGTGAGCGGTGCCGGCTCGTTCGGCCCCGTAAATCAATTCCCCAACCACCACCGAGCAGATCACGATGTCCGTGGGGCGTTCCTGTTTGATTCGGGCCACCAGTTTCGGCTGGGTCTGGCGGAGCCAGCCGATGCAGGCGTTCGAGTCCAAAAGGTACGTCATGACATCGGCTCCCGTTCCTCGTATTCCCCTTGGGCCGGTCGCTCGAAGTCGCCTTGCCAGGTGCCGGCCATCGACTCCACCCAGGCCCGCCACTCCTCCTGCGTCATCGCGCTCTTGGAGGCAAGCGGCTCCACCGTCACCTGGACTTCTTTATCCGCTTCCTCCAACCCGACGGGCAGCGACAGGTGCAAGATGCCGTCGCTGCTCACCTTCGATTTCACCACGATGCGATTCAT
>JBGTHH010000370.1:0-3922 GCA_041746275.1 Pirellulaceae bacterium
GTTGATATCTCGTACACGGTACGTCGACCAACCAAACGGTTCTGCGGTTCACTCACCAGCTATCGAGCGCAGGTGGATAGATGTCCAGCCATGCCTGGCACTCGACGGCTTGGCTGGTGGCGTTCACCCGCAGAAACTGGCGATCACTTGATCCAGAATCGACTCGTCGCCCAATGGTGTTTCGTTGGGAGGTCGTTGCTGATCCTTGACGCGTGGCCGGTGGTACGTCACGCTGACCCATGTACCATCCACGGCAGTTCGAATAAATGACTGGAGACCAACCGCATGCGTTGGAGTTCGCTTACGATCTTGGCGGCCGTTACTTGCTGGAGCCTCGGTGGATCCGTTCAGGGACAGTCCAGTTCGTCCGGCGCGAAAGCATCTTCCACTCCATCGGAACGGACTTGGCAAGCCGGCACGGCCACGGCCGTGATCACACCACAAGCGGACATGTGGATGGCCGGCTACGCGGCCCGCAAGAAGCCCTCCGAAGGCGTCGCTCAGCAACTTTTCGCCAAAGCCTTGGCGCTGGAAGGACTCGACGGCCAGCCATTGGTGTTGGTGACGACCGACCTGATCGGAATTCGTCGCCAGGTCCGCGACACGGTCGCCGAGCGTTGCCGCGTTGAGTTCGATTTGGCTCCCGAACGGTTGCTGCTAAACGCTTCGCACACGCACTGCGGACCGGAGTATCGTCCTCGCGCTGGACGCGAGGCCGAGGCGGAAAACTATCAGCGGTTCTTGGAGCAGACCTTGGTGCGTATCATCGGCGAGGCACTGGCCAATCGGCAGCCAGTCACCGTGGCCTACGCGCGAGGCCGATGCGGTTTCGCGATGAATCGCCGACGCAACTACTCGTTGCCAGCCGACGACATCCATGCCAAGCGAGCTCCCACGTACGACGGACCGGTCGATCACGACGTTCCAGTGTTGACCGTCCGCGACGACCAAGGGACGCTGCTCGCGATCGCTTTCGGCTATGCCTGCCACAACACGACGCTCAGTTCCGTGACGCTCCCGCCCGACGATCCTCGCTACTTGTTCAATGGCGACTACGCCGGATTCGCGCAAGAGCGATTGCAGCAAGCCTATCCAGAGGCGGTGGCGATGTTTGTCAATGGTTGCAGTGGCGATCAGAACCCTTACCCACGCCGCGGAGAAGTCCCTGGTCTGTTGCCGCTGGAGTTGGCCGAACACCACGGGCGCACACTGGCCTATTCGATAATCGCGGCGATGAACGCTGGTGCGCGGCCTATCCACGGTTCGATCCGCGCCTCGATCGGGGATGTCGAACTGACGCGCAACGCCGATAAGCCAAGTCACACGTATCCGGTGCAAGTCGTCACGTTAGGCGACGCCGTGACGCTGGTGGCCCTGGGCAGCGAAACGGTCGTCGACTATGCGTTGCGTCTGAAGCAGGAAGTCGAAGCACCACTGGTTTGGGTCGCCGGTTACTCGAACGACTACGCCGGCTACGTGCCCAGCCGTCGCGTCGCCATCGAAGGCGATTATGAAGCCGCCAACGACTTCACGCTCGACGTCGAAGAACGGATCATCGGCAAGGTTCAGGAACTGCTGAAGTCACTGGGTGAGTCGAACCACCGAAGCGAAGCTTATCACAAGGCGAAATGACGAACCGATTCACCACCATGCATCCCGCGATGGCCCCATTGTCTCACCTCTCACTTTCGACCAGATTGCTCGGCTTCCCTGCTAGCTCGCTAGCAATGTGGGGTCGTTTTTTTGACTGTCGAGCGACTTGCCGCTTGGCTATGATGCCTCCGGTATCGCAGAGAATTGATTGCAGCGGCGTTTGTGGACTGTGTAGACGGGGTTTGAATTGTTCATGTTCGAAAGTCGCCTCTTTGCCTCCATTGTTCTACTTGCCTGCGTGATCAACATTTCGGTTGCCCAAAATCCGCCTGCGGCCATTCTCGACCCCGCTCGGCAACCGATCACTTACTTCGACACGGCCGCTTTGCCGGGAGAGCAACTTCCGCTCGGCATCCTGCTCGACGAGTCGATCGAACTGTCGGCTGGTCCTGGAACGCAACCGTTGAACCTGCGCGAACTCATGTGGCCGACATTCAACTTGTCCGCCGAGTGGTTGGGGGAGGCCAGCGGCGTGGAAATCGGATCGTATGATGTTAGCGTTCAGATACCGACCTATCCGTTTTTTGGACCGCCACCGCCTTTCCTCAACGCAGGCTTCTCGTACACCAATCTGAGCGCGCCCACAGCACTCGGCTTACCAACGGACTTATATGACTACTCGTTGGGCTTCTCGTGGATACGGCCGCTCAGTGATCAGTGGACGTTGCGGTTGATGTTCAGCACGGCGCTCGCGACCGACGGACAGAACAATAGCAGCGACGCGTGGCAGTTTCGCGGTGGAGCGTTCGCGATGTACCAGCCCAACCAGCAATGGACATGGCTCGTGGGGGCCATCGCGTTGGGCCGTAGCGACCTACCGGCAGTCCCCGCAGTCGGTGCGATCTGGCAGCCCAACGCGGGATGGAAGTTTGATCTGATCATGCCCAAGCCCAAGATCGCAATGATGCTTGTCGACAACGGGCCGCGGCAGCAATGGGCGTATGTTGGCGGCGGCTTCGACGGTGGTACGTGGGCCTACCAGCGATGGGACGGTGTCGACGATCGGATTACTTATCGAGACTGGCGAGTGATGTTGGGGTGGGAGTCGATTCCAGCGGCCGTGCCGGGAGTCCCATTCACGCGCGGTCGTAAACTCGCAGTCGAAATCGGCTACAGTTTCGCTCGCGAGTTCGAGTTCGACAGCGGGACGCCCGACATAAATCTCGATCACACCTGGCTGCTAAGAGCTTCGGCCAGTTTCTGATCACTACGGCGTGATGTGACTGTGGATTGAGTTATCACGTCGGGTGCGTTCGCCCACCACGTTCGGATCGTGACGGGTGCGGGGAAGTGATCCTGCCGGGAAGATGTCCGAAATTGATTAACCGCACTTTCTCTTTCCCGCCAATTACAAACGTTGCAACTGGCCGCGTTTTCCTGCGCGACGCGCGGCGCTTCATCCGCACAACTCACACCGGTTTCAAGAGAAATGAGCAAATTCCCGCTCGGATCTCTTCTCAACAAGGGCGCGGTTTTGCTAGGGTCAATCCGAGGGGGCATTTTGCAAGTCACGTTTCGAAGGGAGAGCGGTTATGAGAAGTGTGCTATGGCGGATGTCCGTGTTGTGGATGTGTGTGGGAACGCTGTGTCTTTCGGCCAGTGCGTTTGGAAGTGATGACAAGAAGCCCGCGGTGACGATCGTCTCGCCAACGGCGACAAGTCACGTCGAACGCCTGACGAATGTCGTGCTGGAGACGACGCAATCCGGCTATCCGGTGCTGTTCGTAAGTCCCCACGAGGATCTGTTGGAGTGGTGGGTACAGCCTCTGATCCGCAGCGCCAAACCGGGGCGTTACACCACACCTGCGTTTTTTGGCAATGCTTCCACACCGCCGGGCAAAGCGTTTCAGGTGATCGTGCTGCTCGCACCGACAGAACGAGCGGCCGAGGCGTTGGTGAAGCAACAAGTCTTTTCGCAATTGCCCAAGACTTTGCCGATGTCGCGGCCGGTGGTCGTGATGCGTAGCGGTGTGCCGGCCGTCACGACCGTGACCACGGTGACGACCGCGGGGACAGCGGTAGTCGCTCAGATCGCGAGTCCCACGAGCCGTTCGCGCGTCACGCGTCTGCAACCGATCACAGGTGTGTTACTCGGCGCGCTCGATCCCGTCATCTTGGTGCGCTCGGCCGAGCCGAACAGTCCCTGGTGGGTACAGGAACGCGTGACGAGAAACGCTGCGGGCGAGTTCACCGTCGTGGCTCGTTTCGGCAATGAGCGCACACCGGCTGGCACGGAATTCCAAATGGTCGTGCTGACGCCGCGCAACAC
>JBGTHH010000371.1:0-1912 GCA_041746275.1 Pirellulaceae bacterium
ATGCAGATGATTCCAGGCGGATCGACGGGCCACGAGACGGATGTGAAGACTCGCGACTCCCGTTAGACTGAATGGGCAGAAATGGTCGGGCAGGATATCGAGATGTCGAGGCCGAGACAATTGCGAATTCCCTTGTCAATGCGTTTGCCTAGCGTTGCTAGCACGAGAATCAATTCAGGGTCCACGGAACATCGGATGCTCGCTGACGCCCAGCACTCAGATCGACGCCCTTCTCAACTCGCCCTGCATGGAGGCGAGATGGCGCTTCCCGAAGGACCACCTCTGTGGCCGATCGCCGACGAATCCGTTCGTGAAGCGATGCTGGCTGCCTTTGCGGACGGAAGCTGGGGACGCTATCACGGTCGGTACCTGGAGCAATGGCAGCACCAATTGGTCGTTTATCATGGCGTCACGCACGCGATCACTTGCTGTAGCGGAACCATCGCGGTCGAACTGGCTTTGCGCGGACTGCAAATCGGTGCCGAGGATGAGGTCATTTTGGCCGGCTATGACTTCAGCGGGAATTTCCGCAGCATCGAAGCGGTCGGCGCGCGACCGGTTCTGGTCGATATCGATCCCGACAGTTCAGGCCTAGACGCGGGCTTGGTCGAATCGGCGATTGGTCCCCAGACGCGCGCGATCATTGTGTCCCACTTGCACGGCGGCATTGTTTCCATGCGGACGCTGCGCGAGATCGCTGATCGTCGCGGTCTCCGTCTGATCGAGGATGCTTGTCAAATACCGGGTGGCCGCGTGGAGGGACGTGTGGCGGGGACTTGGGGTGACGTGGGAGTCTTGAGTTTCGGAGGCAGCAAGTTGCTTACGGCCGGACGGGGCGGGGCCATCATCACATGCGATGACAGCATCGCGCAGCGCATCAAGATCTTCCGCGAACGCGGCAACGACGCCTTCCCCATGAGCGAGTTGCAGGCCGCAGTTTTGATTCCGCAACTCGATTTACTCGGTCAACGAAACGCACTGCGTCGGGCTAACGCAAAACAGCTCGCCTTGTACCTGAACGAACTGCCCGGGCTGACTCCGCTTATCCAATCACCGCCCGATAGTCACGCCAGTTTTTATAAGCTGGGTGTACTGCTGGATGAATCGGCCGTGGGCGTTTCTCGGGAGCAAATTGTGGTTGCGATGCAGGCCGAAGGCGTGGCCCTCGACGTGGGCTTCCGGGGATTCAGTCGCCGCGGCACAAGCCGCTGCCGACGAGTTGGTGAGCTTCCCAACTCGATACGAGCCGCTGGCAACCTGATGGTACTGCACCACCCCGTCCTACTCGAACCCGAAGCAACCATCCGCCGCGTAGAGTTGGCGTTTCAAAAAGTCATTACCGCCTTTGCCGCAGGCGGTTGACTCCGTTAGCCTGGATCTATCGAGCCACGGCCGGCGTCGAGTTCACCCCCGTCAGGTCTGGCACGTAATGCCTTTCCGCGACAGATGGATCTTGGGGATGCGATGCGTCGTGGAACTGGCTCCGAATCTTGTCCAACTCGCCCCGCATGATATGAACGTGGTCTGGGGCTTCGATGCCAATCTGAACTCGATTCCCGGTGATGCGACTGATCACGATGGTGATGTTCTCGTCGATGACCAGTCGTTGACCAACTTTTCTGCTAAGAACTAACATCTGAGGTCTCCTCCCTGAAAGATTCGTGAAACGGATGCTGGCGTTTGGTTTCCGTTAACGACTCGGCTTCTCTGCCGAAGGTTCAGTGTCCGCCATTCGCACTGAGTCCAGTAAGTGTTGCAAACATCGTGCCTTATAAAGAGCCATGCGTCAGTGAATGTCATAAGTCATCTTCCGAAATGGTGTTAGAATCCGTCGTGTGATTGAAATTCGAAGGTGTCGTCGGCTGTTGCTGTGCTCTTCTGCATCCCGATCTGAGAATCGTGTACTATTTAT
>JBGTHH010000372.1:0-4519 GCA_041746275.1 Pirellulaceae bacterium
TCCTCGGGCGACCTCGGCCCCGGTGGCGGCCAAAGTCGAGGAACCAGGACGGTAGCGTAACCCGGAGCCCAAGGGGCCATTCGTAGTCAAGTCCCACCACATTGTCGGTAGCCGTGACATCCTGCCCGGCTGATTGCTAAGGACGGATGGCCCACAACGTTCCACGAGCGTCAACTCCCGCCGACAGTTCCACGCTCCTCGCCTGCGACGCCGACATTATGACGAGAGAACGCTGTAGCTCACTCTTCCGAGTTCCAGTCGTCCAGTGGAGCTGGATCTCGATGTACTTTCACCCTCCAGCCCGGCTCACGACCGTCGCTGCGATATTGCGGGCACGCACGGTGCCAATCGGGATACATATGTTCCAAAAGTTCCTGAATTTGATTGGCATCATTGCGGTCGCTGATTCCCCGAACCTCGATGCCGTAAATGTCATGCAACGGTTCAACCGACGAGAATTCACCAAGCCAACTGAAACCAGACTCATTCAACGCCTCGAGGACGCGGTTGCGATCGTCAAACAGCTCAGGAGAAAATCGTATCGCCGAATGACCTTCGCTCGGCCGTGAGATTCGCATTACCCGATCGAGACCAGTGATCCGGAATATCGCACGCACGTTGTTCGTCGGGTTCCGAAATCGCACTTCAGAGCCGGCCTTGAGGCACTTGAGATTAAAAAGGACGAGTTTTCCCAACATGGCCGACGACATGAACTGTACTTTTCGCAAATCAATTTCAAACTTCCGTGATGCAGCCTCGTCGACGATCGACTCTAGTTCCCGCGAGATTTTATCTATCAACTCTAGATCGAAGATCTTACTTTCCACGAAGGTTGCGTAGGTCGTCTCGCCAATAGTTTCGACTCGAACGTATTTCATCGCATGTTACTTAGGCCTGCCTATACCGACACCATACGAGTGTAACTGACCAGCGATTCAGTAGCCAATAATTCGACGATCGACCACGCGCAGTTTGCCTTCCTCAAACAGACGAATCGCGTCGGGGGCAAGCTGCTACGGCGAGTTCAGGTCCAATTCCATCGTATGATAGTTCGCTCGCAACTCAAGGCCAAGCAGCAGACCAACTCCAAGCAACGGATAGTCGCCCTCGTTCGCAACGACCTCCAGGCGACGCTCTTCGCCAAACCAGTTGACGTGACATGTGTAAGTCTTCACCTCGATCTGCGAGCCGTCAGCGAGAATCGCATCGACCGAACCTGACTGACGCAAGGCCAATGCATCAATCGTTGTTCGGGGCAGGACAAGATCGCCTGTGAAGCCAGTATCGATCCACGCCTCAATCGCTACGCGTTGCGACCCGAAATCGGACGCAATCGACAGAATGATCAATGCGCGTCCGTTGCTGTCGATTGATCCTCTCATCGAATCTGAAAGCCAAAATGGATCGCGGCTCGATGGCCGACACGAAATGCATGGGCGAGCCTGTCCGGGTATTTCTCTCTTGAGGCACCAATTGCATCGCTCAACGTTCGCCCAAGGAAATATTCCCCGGAGACAGGCTCAATTGCGACGAACTCGTTCATGTGCGATGCTTCCAGCGTCACACGCAGCCGCTTCTCATAGATCTGCCTCGCCTGATCGGCGACGCTCTCCGTGCTTTGGCTCACGATCCGTTCTCCCATACGCGGACTGGCTGACGTAACGGCGTTACGCAATTCTATCAGCCCCGTCCGGACTGGCAAATGCTGAACTCCATCTGGACACTGAAACGCCACATGCTGGCGAACCAATTGCAGGACCAGAATCGCCGATCCGGTCGGGAATGCCAAGGGGGACGGACTTTAAAACAACACTACTCGAAACGCAGTGAAAACACATCCGCATCCTTGATCTCAAACCGCAGTTGCACAATGCCTTCGTTGAACTTGGGATCTTGCTCCCAAACAACTGGGGCGTCGACGACATCGCCCGTCAGCGATTGTGACTTGCCAATGACTTCGCCTGCGGGGTTGAGGGCCTCGATCGTTAACTTGCCGCCAGTGCGGACGACGTAGTTCAAGAGCAACTTCTGTCCTTTGTATTGCAAGGGCTTCGTAGTCATCTGGCCACCGTCCGCACCGCCGCGCAATGCCACAAAGCCGTCGACGCGGTAGACGAATCGCCGCACCCGTCCTGGCGTGGGCTCGTAATAGTTCTCCGTCGCATACACCGAGATCTCGTGGGGCGTGCCAGGCAGTGAAAACATGCCCCAAGCCATGTAGTTGCTGCGATTGTGGTTGCGGTCTTGCGGAGCGGTACGCGGCACGACCGGTTCCGCATGGCGATGAAACTTCGTCCCATCGCGACTGGTCATCAGAATCGGCTCGACCTGCTGGCTCTTCGTTTCAAAACGCGTGGGAAAGCCAATGAACAAGTGCGGCGCGCGGAAATACTTTTGAATGGCGTTGGTATAGAGATGCTCGTCCGGAGTGCCCTCCGTATACGTCAAGTCGGCTTCGTTTTCCCAGGTGATGAAGTCTCGGGAAGTCGCCGTGCGAATCGCGCGGATGCGGTTACCGAAGTAACGCCAATAAGCGCGATACTCACCGCGAGCGGTGTCCCAGAAGGCGAGGTTCTGGGAGTCGAACGCGCCGTTGGTGATCACGGGCTGGTCCTGGATCAGCTTCCAGTTCTGACAATCGGGCGATGCGAACGGCAACAAGCCGCCGCGTCCACCAGCGAACGCCTTATATCGCGACTCGGCGGGCGTCGCGGGGTTGTCATCGCGGAACGCTGTAAAGTTGTGCGCGCCTGAACCGACCCAAACGATGTTGTTCTCCTTCGAACCGTTCCATTCGAACAAGCCCAACTGGGGCTTCGTCCAGTGAATCCCGTCCTTGCTCTCGGCGTAGCAAGTGACTTCCCGACGAGCGGCCTTCTTCTGTTCGTCGTGTTGCGAGCCCCGGTAGATCATGCGATACACGTCACCATCCTGAAAAAACGTGTAGTACGCGCTCGTGTTCCCTTCCCAAGGCGCGTCGGCCACAAACACGACGTCTTTCGGTTCAGGCTGAAGCAGTTGTTGATGCACATCGCCGGTGACTGCACCGATCAAATGATCGTCGACAAACAGCTCCAATCGGTTATCCACGCGAATGGGTTCGGCGCCCCACGCGGCGGTGATCGTACTGCTCCACAGCAACGCCACGGCGATCATTCGGTAACAAGGCATAGTCGTCATGTGTTTCTCCAGTCGATAAAGCACAGGGTGAAGGCACAAAGCACAAATCCCAAATCCCAAATCACACTTCACACTTCACACTTCACTCCTTTGGCGGTTCCGCGCCCCAGGGCTCGATTTGGCGCAGGTTCTTCGAGTTCAGTTCGGCGAAACAATCGGGCAGGTCAAAGTGGGCGAGTACATTGGGCAGCAGTGCGGATAACGGCCAGTGGTAGTCCGCACTTTCGGCGATCTCTGTATACGACGTGAGTGCGTTCTTGAGCGTCACTTGCTTGACCTGCTCGGACAGCACCGCGGCGAACGTGGCCGCGAGCGATCCCCAGCCGCGTCCGACCAAATGAATGTCGTTGTGTCCCAACGATGCTAACCAATCGAGCACTCGTAACACATCGTAGGTCTTCTGTCCGAGATACGGGCGATCCAGCATCAGACTGTGGATCGCATAGAAATAGTCGTTGCCATACGAGCTGTGAAACGAGCCGGGGTTGCATGTCTCGGGCAGCGATTCGCCGATGCCGCGCACGTCGCACGTGAAGACCGGCGAAGCGGGTTCCGCCTGCATCACCTCGCGAATCAGCGGCTCGTCACGCAATTCACGGTCGCTCGAAAGATGCGCCAAATACAAGATCGCACGTTGCCCGGCGCGGGGAGGCCGCGAATGCCACGGTTCGCTGGTCAAGCGATAGACGATGGCTTGGACACCGGGTTCCGTTTCGACCGTGTAAGCCATGGCATGTTTCGTGGGATAGTCGCGCGAACCCAGATAGCGCCAATTCCGGTAATCGGGAGCACCTCGTCGGTTGGCCGGCAGCTTCAGCACTTCTGTCACCGCTTGCCGCAACGCCGCGCCACGCAATGCAGCGCGGGAGGCCGCCAACTGTTGTGACTTCTCCCGCGTGAAATCAAACACCGTGCGAGTGTTCTCCAGAGCAGCGACTTGTCCTTTCTCAGTACACCACAACGTTTCATCTTTCTCGATCGTCAACTCCGGTTCGGCGGCGAAGGCTACATCCGCCGTGGCCCGCAACACTCCATCGAATTGACGATCACTGGCCTCCGCCGGCGTACCCGTGGCACGGTTGAACCAAGAGTACATGGCCTCGCGATTCTCCTGCGAGTAGCCGTGTCCGGTGGGTCCAACAAACAAGGCGACGTTATCTTCCGCATCCAATAGGCGGTACAACTGCCGCAGGCGCAGATACGTTTCCTCCGATCCACGCACATCAAAATAGTCTCGTTCCTTGGCCAGAATGATGACCGGTTTCGGGGCTATGGCCGCGAGAAAGTCGGCGTGATCCAGATCGAGTGCCAAAGCGCGCGGCGGGCATTGTTCCGTGTC
>JBGTHH010000373.1:0-6075 GCA_041746275.1 Pirellulaceae bacterium
GCCAGCAAGTCGGCATAGGTCGCGGCTACAAAGGCATGCTCGCCTCGCCACGCAGGCAACTGCCAATAGGGAGCTTGCAGGACGGGGAAGTGCGTTTCCCCCAGGTAACGACTCGCGTCCAGGACTTCACGCACGGCGAAGACGGGGTGGTGCCCCGCCGCTGCCAACTCGCGGGCGACCGGGAACAAACGGCTGATGTGCCCTAATCCTTGTCCTAGCTCGGCGGTGAATAGGATGGTCGCCATAGATTCTCCTTGCGTGTTCCTGCGGGCCTGCTTCGCGCGAATGATTTCGGCTCGACGATTCGCTATCGGCAACGAATGGAGCCACAACTCGCTCGCAGGAAAAATGGGAAGACGTTCGCGGTTACAACATATATCTCGCCTTACGCCAGGAACCTTACAGCGACCTGGCGACAAGATTGGGAAAGCAGCCGCCGGGATCCGGGAACGCCGATTTTCGCCGCCGGATGTAAGATCCGAAGCAAAGCGGAAGATATACTGTTGGCGTCGATACTGAGTCGCCGCCTTGGCAATCGCACCTGCTCTGGGCAATCGCCGATGACGAGAATCTATACACAGCCACCGCCTGGGTGCCCGCATCGGGATACGCTCGGGCAGCTACTTGCCGATGCACTGGAGGCCGACGAACGATGCCGCTTGGAAGTCCATGTGGGCGAGTGCGAGCATTGCCAGGAAGCCCTTCATCGAATTGCCGTCGAACCGGAGGAATGGGCGATCTTGCTCGACGTGATGCGCCGGCCGCCGGACCCGGCGATCGACGACACATCGATGGGGCGCACAGAGAAAACCACTTCCACGCGACTGGAGATCCCCGGCTACGAGATCTTGGACGAGTTGGGACGCGGCGGAGCGGGCGTGG
The DNA here is from genome assembly GCA_041746275.1 of Pirellulaceae bacterium. Taxonomy (GTDB): domain Bacteria; phylum Planctomycetota; class Planctomycetia; order Pirellulales; family Pirellulaceae. The sequence continues at coordinate 883 of JBGTHH010000373.1, forward strand.
TTTATCGAGCCCGTGATCGGCAACTGCGCCGGATCGTTGCGTTGAAGGTGCTTCTATCGGTCGACCCAGAGCACGCGGTGCGATTTCGAACCGAAGCCGAAGCGGCTGCTCATCTGCAGCACCCGAACATCATCGAAGTGTTCTGGAGCGGTATGCACGAGGGCCGCATGTATCTCGTCATGGAACTGGTTGAAGGCGGCGACCTGGCAGCAAGATTGAAGCTCGCTCCGCTCTCGGTGAAACAAGCGGCGACGCTGGTCGAGCGAGTCGCGCGGGCCGTTCATCAAGCTCATCAAGCGGGCATCCTTCACCGCGATCTCAAACCCGCCAATATCTTGTTGCAGAACGTCGCAGAGCGAAGTCTCCCGTCGCTGCCGTCGGATACGGAACTGATCCCGAAGATCACAGATTTCGGACTGGCGTATTGGACGGAAGCGGCTGGCGGACTCACGCAAACCGGCGCGCGAATCGGCACGCCCGGATACATGCCGCCCGAACAGGCGCTCGCTTCATCGGGATGGGCCACCGCGCGGGTCGATGTTTACGCGTTGGGCGCGGTGTTGTACGAATGCCTGACTGGCCGTCCGCCTTTTCAAGCGGATTCGAGTGCCGCGGTAGTTAGCCTGGTACTGAGCAGCGATCCGGTTCCGCCGCGCCGTTTGAATCCACGTTTGCCTCGCGACTTGGAAACGATCTGTCTGAAGTGCCTGGAGAAGTCACCTGCCGCGCGTTACGCAACGGCCATGGAACTCGCCGAAGACCTGAGGCGTCTTTTGAACCATGAACCGATCCTGGCCCGCGCGCCCAGCACCTGGCAGAAGTTGGTGAAGTGGACTCGCCGCTACCCGGCGGCCGCCGTGTTCTTCTCGACCAGTGTGCTTGCGGTCGGGATTCTAGTGGCTTTTTCCGCCTGGTTTTCGATGGCCTTACGGCAGGAACGCGCCGAGCAAGTCCGGCAGTCCGAAGATGCGATTCGCAACTATAAGTTGGCTAAGGAGGCGGTGGATGCAATCCTCGAGTTGAGCAGCACGGAGTTTGATGAAGCGGGCGTGATGACGCCAAGTCAACAGCGGATCTTGGAACGAGCGCGGCCCTTGTTCGTACAGTTCGCCACGACTCATTCGGACGATCTGGAGATGCTGGCTAAACAGGCGGAAGCCTTGGAACTGTTGACGCACATCGAGATCAAGATCGATCTGCGTCCGGAAACGATGAAAACCGCTGACGAGGCGATCGCCTTGTACCGTCGGCTAATGCGTGAACAACCCGACGTGCCGGCTCATCGTGATGGCTTGCGAGACTGCCTACAACTGAAAGGAATGCTTGGACGGAATCTCTCAAAGTTTGAGGATGCGATTTCCGCCTACGAGGAGGCTATCGAACTGACATTCGCGGCGGCCAGTACGACGGCGGAACCGACCGACGCGATGTTTCGAAAACGTGCGGATTCCTATTCCGGTCGTGCTTGGTGTTTTCTAAGGCTGCGTGACTACCCTAGGGCAATCGAGGACTATGATCGCGCTAGGCAAGAGTGCGAACTGTTGATTAGCCGGGCTCCCGGCAATGCCATGTATTGGCAACGGCTGGGCAAAGCGACATTTCAGTCCGCCTTGGCACACCTTCGATCTGGAAATCGAAAGCAGGGCGAACCGTTGCTGCGAGACAGCCTCGACCAGCGAGAGCAGGCCCTAGCGCTCGAGCCGAAGAGCAAAGGCTATTCTTGGAGTGTGGCGATCAGTTTGATGGCAATTGCGCGCAATGAGCTGCGCAAGGGAGATGTGGCTTCGGCACGACCGAGGCTGCTGCGTTCGTTTCAGTTGATCTCAGATGCCGCTCAGCAGGATCCTCACAATCACCGGTTGCGCGCATGGCAAGGAAGCATCCATTCGAGACTGAGCGAATTGGCATTGGCCGAAGAGGACGAGACGCGCGCTAAAGACGAGCTTCGACTGGCCGTGGACATCTATGAAGAATTGGCTCTTCAGTATCCACATATTGACGAATACGTTAATGCGTTCATGGTTACCGTCGTTTCGATGCGGACGTTGCACAAGAGTCAGAACCGCGTGGCCGAAGCGACTGAGACCTACGAACGAGAACTAGTCGTTCGGCGAAAAGTTGTCGAGGCGGTTGGACGAAACTACGCGACCTTAGGATTGCAGGCCATCTCGCACGCACACTTCGCGACCGCGCTCATGCAACAGGAAATGGAGGACGATGCGCTCCGCCACTCCGAGGCTTCGATCGGGTTATTACAGGAAGCGCTGGCAGACGCGGGTGCGGAACGGTCTGGCAGGTCGGCATCCATAAGTACGGAATCGCTGGCGGCCCTGCTGCGCGCCTGCGGCATGTGCTGGCTGGCGCGTCAGCGAGCCGAGGAACCAATGGATGACTTGCTTTCCCTTGCCCAAGAGTGCTTGCGGCATCTGAAGGCCCGTGCGAACGGCGAGGAAATGGTTGATGACATGAGGCGCGAACCGGCCGTCACCGGGATTTTGGGAGAACTGGATTCGCTGTCTCGTGACGCCGTCCAACCCGCCACTTAGACCGCACTCAAGTGTCTTCGCCACTCAGATGCCGGACTTCTTCCTGCAACATCTTCTTGACTCGACAACTGGCCACGTAAACACTGCCAGTCTGCATTCCCAGTGCCTCAGCCACTTCGTCGCCGGAGAGTTCTTCCAAGGTTAACAGCCGAAAGGCTTGCCACGTCTTTTCGCTGACTCTCGCTTGTACGGCGGCCGAGGCGATTTCGACAAGCTCAGCTTCGGCCTCGGCCTCGAGTGTTGAAAGGAACTCGTCCTGGGCTGCGACGGATTGCAGCAATGAATGGATTTCCGTGCCGCCGCTCGCGCGATCCAGCTTCTGGCGGCGTTGCGAGAAGTCGTACCAAGCGCGCCGCGCTACCGTTTTCAGCCAGCCCCGAAATCTGCCGCTGGGCGAGTAACTCCGGATGTGGCGCGACAATTCGAACAGGATGTTCTGCACCACATCGTCCACGTCCGAGTCTGGCAACCCCCATCGTAAGCACCACCGTCGCAAGACGCTGCCGTATCGATCAATAAATCTACGCCAGGCAACATCGTCGTCCTTGTCGGCAATCCGTCCAATCAGTGTCAGTTCTGTAGCCGGAATGTCAGCCTTCGAAGAGGCCATCGTATATCCCTACCTGAGCGAATCCCGATCGGTTATGCCAGTATCCTTGCTGCCCCGCAGCCCGTCAATCGCGAGCCCAATCGGTGAAGTGAATTGCTGCGTTGCAGCTTGTAGGTGGTAGCGAGTTCCCACTCTGTGTCACGATTCCGCTCGTTGAACAGCGATTCATTTCGAACTGAGCATCGCCTCAAACTCCTCTTCATTGAGCACGGGCACACCAAGTTGCTCGGCCTTGGTCAACTTGCTGCCCGCTTCGGCACCGGCCACGACATAATCGGTTTTGGACGAGACGCTGCCGGAAGCCTTGCCGCCATGCTGCCGAATCAGTTCCTGGATCTCATCGCGAGTGTATTTCGACAACGTTCCGGTCACGACGATCGTCTTGCCTGCCAGTCGGTTACTAGCCACGACGGGTCGCTCGGCATCCATCTTCAAGCCCAGCGATCGCAGGTCGTCGATGATGGTTTGTCCGTACTCGCTGCTCAGAAAGCCCTGAATGCTCTCGGCGATGATGCCGCCGATCTCATTGACTTCGCTCAACTCCTTCACGCTCGCCGCTTGAATGGCTTCGATCGAGCCGAAGTGATTGGCCAAGATACTGGCCACTGTGGTCCCCACATGCCGAATGGAAAGCGCGGAGAGCAACGCGGCCAAGCCACGGTCCCGGCTTTGATCGATGTTCTTCAGGAGATTCTCGACGGACTTTCCGCCCATCCGCTCGAACGACAACAACTCGTCTTGCCGGTCTCTCAGGCGATATAGATCGCCATAGGTTTTCACCAGCCCCTTGCTGACAAGTTGGTCGACGAGCTTATCACCCAGCCCTTCGATGTCCATCGCTTTACGCGACGCGAAGTAACGAATGCGTTCCTTGATCTGTGCGGGACACTGCAAGTTCGGACAACGGATGTAGACTCCGCCCGTGTCTTTGACCAACTTCGTACTACACTCGGGACAGTCGGTGGGGAACTGAAACGGTGCCAGTTCGCCTTGACGCATATGCCGTTCGACTCGCACGATGTGCGGAATAATCCGACCGGCCTTCTCAACCACCACGACATCGCCCACGCGCACGTCCTTGCGTTGCACCTCGTCGGCGTTGTGCAAACTTGCGCGGCTGACGATCGTGCGATCCAACTCAACCGGCTCCAAAATGGCCACCGGAGTGATTGCCCCGGTCTTGCCGACCTGCACGCGAATGTCGTTCAATCGCGTCGTGGCTTCCCACTTCTCCCATTTGTATGCGATCACCCAACGCGGACTCTTGGACGTCGTCGCCAGTCGCTCGCGTTGCTCGAAACAATTGACCTTAAGGACGATCCCGTCGACCTCGAAGTCGAGTTCGTGTAGCTGTTCAATGACGTGTTCGATATGAGCCAGCGCGGCTTCAATCGTGGGGAACGCGGCGACATGCGGCGTGGGCGGCAAACCATAGGTGCGAATCTCCGCGAGGAAGTCCATGTGATTCGTCGACTTGAGCCCCTCGCAGTAGCCGACGCCGTGACAGAACATGCGCAAGCCTCGCTCGGCGCAAATCCGCGGATCGAGCATCGTAACGGTTCCGGAAGCGACATTCCGCGGATTCGCAAACGGTGCCGCTCCCTTCGCGCGTTGGCGTTCGTTCAACGCGACCAGGGTCGAGTTGGTCATGAAGATCTCGCCGCGGACCTCCAAGACCGACGGGATGTCGTCGCCCAGTAGTCGGAGCGGAATGTCCGCGATCGTGCGCACATTATGCGTGATATCGCTGCCCACCTTGCCATCGCCACGCGTGAGACCGCGCACCAATCGCCCGTCCTCATAAACCAACGAGATCGCCGCTCCATCGATCTTCAATTCGACAACCCACTCGATCGGCTCGCCGTTCAATAGCTTGGTGGTTCGCTGAGCCCACTTCAGCACCTCGCCAATCGAATAGGTGTTGTCGATCGAGAGCATCGGCAAACGATGCGGCGTTTCCGGCAGATGATCGACCGGCAGCTCGCCCACGCGTTGGGTTGGGCTATCCGGAGTGATCAGATGGGGATGTTGCGTCTC
>JBGTHH010000374.1:0-2905 GCA_041746275.1 Pirellulaceae bacterium
GACGGGGAAAGCGCTGGGATAAACCGATTGGAAGTTAGGAATCAAAGAGTCCTACGATGAAGCGTTAGAGTTAGCCATTCACACCGGCCCTGATCCGTACGCTGACGCCAACGGTCGGCGCGCGGAAGCGTTGGATCGCGGAGCGATCCACGACTATTTTTCATAACGCCGATAATAAAACTCTCCCGGCTTGAGTCCGGCTTTTCCGGGGTTCATCGCAATGTAGCCGCGCAGATACTCGTACTGCTCCTGGCTGCGAACGAGATGGTCGAAAGGGTCCTGTTGCCAGAACTTTCCCTTCGCGCCGATTCGCTGATTGATGCGAAACGCCGTGTAGTGCAGCCACGAATCAAACGGCTTCTCCATAAGTTCCGGCGTGGGAAACGCCACAAGCAAGTGGACGTGATTCGGCATGATGACAAAGTCTCCCATGCGATACCGATCGCCGTCGAAGTGCAACAGCGAATCCGCCACGATCCGAGCCAGTTCAGGCCGCTTTAACATACAGGCCCCAAGGCATTCATCGAGCTTCCGTTCACGGCCACGGTTGAAGTGAAAATCAAAGGCATGCCTCTGTTTCGCGTCCAGCCGTGGCAGCAACCTCGACCAGTGCTGATAGTCGTGGTTCGCTCCGCGAACCAACGCGTCCGGAAACCTGATTACGATTCCGTTCTCAACTTCAGGCCAAACATCGCCAATCAACTGAGATCAAACTATACCAGCCTGTCTCGCGCCGTGGATCGTCGAGCGTTGGATCGCGGAGCGATCCACGACTATTCTTGCACCTCGCCACCGACCCGATCCAAATTCATGAAACAAATATCTTTCACCACGCCTCGAAGCGCGAGGTCGTCCAGTCTTTGGCATCGTGTCAACCGTAGCCGTTCTTACTCATCCGAATCAGCAACGCTCACCTGCAAACCTTCGGAAGGGCTCTCGCGAATGACAAACTTTCGCCCGTCTGCGGTGGGCAGTTTGTCGTTCTCCGCAGTCCACGCCAGATCGAGGTGCGAGGGGCGGCACTGTGTGTGCGTGCGAGTGGCACGTGCGGGTAGTTGAAACTTCGCCTGCCTGTTTCCACGTTGAATCGTGTATTCGAGTGTCTCGCCCGACATATTTGAAATAGCGAACTTGATGGCCTTCCCTTGAGGACGTCCGAACATCTGCACGGCATAGTATTCGCCCTTTTCGTTCCTCGACACCGCGACGCCTGTCTCGTACGTGTCGGGGTCAAGCATGTTCTTGCGATGGCCCTCGGAGTTCTTCCAGCCGGTCACAAACTTGCTCGTCAATTCGTCCACGTCAAAACCAGTGGAACGGTAGGCATATGCGATGTTCTCGAGCACGATGCAATACGCGTAACCATGTTGGTCGGCTCGTTCGGATGGCTTCTGGTCGTCTGCTTCATGACCGAATTTTTTAGTGCGAGCCATGAAGTCGGCGAAATACTGGGCTGTTTCCTTAAGCTTCTCATCGAACCGTAACGCGCGGTGTCCGTGCTCAGCGCGAAAAGTGTTCGTCTGTTCAATGATCGAGTCCGCCACTTTCGACACGTTCGCCCCCGAATTCGCACGATTCGCCGGATGCTCGCCTTCCACCTCCGGTGAAACCACGTCAAACTCCTCGACACTCTGAGCACGGGCAAATTCACCCATCAACATAAAGACAACGCAGATCAGTGCCGCTTGAATTGCAGGTTGTGACATCATGTTACTCACGATCTCTCGGGATGCGAGGAAAGAAGGTTGATGAGCCCGCGCGGGCTCGTTCCACACCGTCAGCACCACACTGTCAACATACGTGTGCTGAGATGGATGCGAAATACCGATCATGTTTAGTTTGATAGAACCGCAAACCGTATGCCATCAGTAGACCGACCCCAGCACGGTTCGCGGCGACAAAGGGACGCATTGGTTTGTCTTTGGACTGCTGTGACTTGTCACAGCTTTCGTTCGCGGCGGAGCCGCTATTAGTCGTGGAGAGCGAGCCGTGGCTTGTACTCAAGCTTCGCTGCCCAACGAACTGCCGCGCTGAACACTACGACACCAACTCCGCTTGGCGGCCGAGCACTCTCCCCGAGCATCGACAATCCGTACAGAGCTATTGAGAGCGTCGACCATATCGTTCCCGTGCGGCATCGAAATAGTGATTGAGAGCCAGTCCAACTGCTTGTCACGATGGCCGTGACGGTGGGAGTCGATTCGGATCGCGCAGATTACGAACGACTCGAGCTGGGTTCCCCGCGACGATGGTGTAGGGTGGCACGTGGAAATCCACCATGGCTCCCGCCCCAACAACCGCGCCTTCGCCGATCCTCGCACCGTCGAGTAACACTGATCGGGAACCGATCCAGACATTTTCACCAATGGTGATGCCTGTTTCGGGGGCGTCTATCTCCGTCTTCGGTTGTGAAGAGCCAAAAACTCGGTGAGATGGGACAGCGGCAAATGCATCAGCGAGAACAACCTCGTGAGCGATGAAAACGTAGTCGGCGATTACAATTCGGCGATTGGTGCAGATGATGGCTCCAACCAAAGTGCAGAAGTCGCCGATCAACACTTCACCGCTCGGACCAAGGTCGAAAAAAGTTCCGTGGTACAGTCCCGTATCATTCCCAACTCGTAACCCAACCGGCCGCTGGCTCAGGTAATGGCGAAAAGCAAACGTCGAATACAACCAACTCCTCTGGCCGATGGTTACGTTGTCGGGCAACGGTTCCGGAAACCAGTCGTGTTCAAGGAATCTTCTCATATCGGCGACGAGTCCACGGGAGTCGCCGGGTTACCTGCTACGGCAGTCCGCGCTGGCACATCGGACGTAACGACAGCGCCCGCGCCGATTCTCGCGCCGGCCCCAATACGAACGCCCTTCAGAATGATCGCGCCAATACCAATCCAGACGTCAT
>JBGTHH010000375.1:0-3007 GCA_041746275.1 Pirellulaceae bacterium
TACCCTACAGTTGCATAAAGTGGGCGGACGAAATACGGATGGAGCTTGTTTTGCGGCGGTTGGAAAGGCTTTGAAGCAGTGTTGGTGAACGTCACGTTTCGTGAACTGTGTCAGCGTGCGACACACCCTGGTTTTCGTTCATGATGTTGTCCGTCGGCGATGAGAGGCGGATACCAACAGAAAGACCTCTTTGGTATTGTTTGTTTACCACAACAAAACAATGTGAAACCAAAGAGGTCAAGGATGAAACGTAGCAGAAAAAGCGTACGAACAAAAGCCACCGCCATTCCGGAATTGCGATTTGAGGACCAACGCCTGACGTCGTTTGCCGGATTGGTCGTTATTCAACGGTTCTTTCAGGTCATCTTTTTCAAGAATCGCTTGCAGAAATGCTTCCGCCACTTGTCGCAAGGTAAGATCTATGATCGTGCAACGATCTTCATGCAACTGGTGATTCATGTGCTGCTGGGCTTTCGCGAACTGCGCGATGCGGCACACTATCACGACGATCCGTTAGTGCAGCGTGTCCTGGGCCTCAAGCAGCTTCCCGATGTCGCCACGATCAGCCGCATGTTGCAGGAGGCCGATCAACGTTCGGTCGACAAATTGCGACAACTGCTGACGGACATGGTATTGGAACGCATCCAGTCGCTGGGCCTGCCGCGAGTCACCCTCGACTTCGATGGTTCGGTGCAGTCCACCAAACGCCGCGCCGAAGGAACGGCCGTCGGCTTCAATAAAAAGAAGAAAGGCGCCCGCAGCTATTACCCGCTGTTCTGCACGCTGGCTCAGAGCGGACAAGTCATCGACTTCCTGCATCGCTCGGGCAACGTGCATGACTCGAACGGAGCCAGGGAGTTTATCCTGCATTGCGTGCAGCAGGTGCGAGACAGGCTGCCGGGTGTCATCATCGAGGTGCGCATGGACAGTGCGTTCTTCAGCGACGAGATTGTGACGGCGTTGAACGACCAACATGTCGAATTCAGTATCAGTGTTCCCTTTGAGCGTTTTGTCGAATTGAAGCAGATGATCGAACGTCGCCAGCGATGGTCTGCCATCGATGAGGAGCTGTCGTTCTTCGAGACGCAATGGAAGCCCAAGTCGTGGCCGCGCCGCTGTCGTTTCGTGATGATCCGCACACGCGCCAAGCAACAACAGAAAGGTCCGGTGCAACTGGATCTCTTCGAGCCCTATGAGTACGGTTATGAATTCAAAGTGATCGTGACGAACAAGGAACTGAGTGCCTCGGCTCTGGTCGATTATCATGGCGGTCGTGGTTCCCAGGAAGGTGTGTTTGGGGAACTCAAGACGCAATGCCAGATGGATTACATCCCCGTCCGCCGACGTTGCGGCAACGAGACGTATCTCTTAGCCAGTTTGTTTGCCTTCAATCTCATTCGTGATTTGCAGATGCAAATTGAGCCGCCCCAGCGAACGACGACTCGCAAGCGACCGGCATTATGGGCCTTCGAGCGCGTCGAGACTATCCGGCGAACCATTCTCCAACGCGCCGGTCGCATCTCCAACCACTCCGGCAAGCTCGTGTTAACATTCTGCGCTGGCAAGAACCTCAAGCAACGCGTGTTGCAAATCTTCCAAGCCCTCGCCGCATAGCTCCTTTTTTGCAACGCTAGGGTAGATCGTCTGGCTTTATGTGGCTTAACTCCCTGAACACGGCAGGAAGAGATAACGGCAGGAAATTTGACTTAGATTCCTTGAAAAACGAGGCGAACAGGATGCCGCCGCGGCGGACGCGGAGCAGCGCACGGGAAGAGAGTCGCTTTTGCCCCACCTCTGCGTAGCTCCTCGCACTCTGCGGTAGATCAACAGCGGCCCCAGCCCGATTGGAGCCCGTTGGGCTGGCGCGGCGAGCCTGGGCCACGTCGTCAGCATCGGCCGGTTGAACTCCATACCGTCGACAACCATCGTAGATCAGGGGGCAATGGAGCGAGACAAACCGTACTCACGCCTCGCGATCGTGGCAGCGGATGCGATCCAGCAGGCTGTTCGATGGGATCGTCGGAGACTCGGAGGGTTGGTGATGGTTGTAATTCATCGATGGCAGCCCAGTCTATCTCATCGCTTCCGTCCACACTCCACGATTCTTGCGAACCACAAGATGTTTTGTATTATGAGCCAATGCAGACAAGGTCGATTATTTCACGGATTGGCAACACAGACCTGCGAGCCGCACGTGGAGAACTGCCTGACGGCGTGGGCTCCATCGCAAGCGCGGTCAGTGCCCGTTGCTTCGACCAGATCGAATTACTGTCGGACCACACGTCCACGGATTCCCGTTCCTTTCCTGAGGTCATTCGATCAGGAGAAGTCACCGTGAAAGACGAACCACGACGCCTGACGCGCCGATCCATGCTGCGGATCGCGTCGAGTGGTATGGCAGGTGCGGTGCTGTCGGCAGGTCTCCACACGAGGACTTCTGCGGATCAAAGTTCGCGGCAGCCGACCGAGTTTCAAATCGCCTGCATGACGCTGCCTTACTCGGCATTCCCCTTGCAGCGGGCGCTCACGGGCATCAAGTCGGCCGGTTATGACTTCGTGGCCTGGGGCACTTCGCATCAAGAAACACCCGGTGGCAAACCCACTGCGGTGCTGGCGGCGGACGCTTCGCTCGACAAGGCGAAGGACTTGGCCAAGCAATGCCGCGATCTGGGACTTGAGCCGTTGATGATGTTTTCCACGATCTATCCCGAGGCTGATCAGGGGCTGGAAGTGTTAACGCATCGTCTTCGGCAGGCCGGTGCCGCAGGCGTTGCGCAAGTGCTGACCTTTGGGCACACTCAGGGAGGCCACCGCCAGTTATGGGTCGAACGCTTCAAGCAACTAGGTCCCGTGGCACGCGACCAGGGGGTGCTGCTGGTTGTCAAACAACATGGCGGTTCGACCGGGACGGGCCAGGCCTGTGCGGAGATTATCCACGAGGTGGATGACCCTGGCGTGCGCGTGAACTATGATGCCGGCAATGTGATGGACTACCTGGACGTCGACC
>JBGTHH010000376.1:0-1785 GCA_041746275.1 Pirellulaceae bacterium
CGCGAGCGTGACGAGGTGGCCTATTTCGGGGTCGACATTTGGGCGATTCTGAACGAAGGGGTCGGTCACTTCGTGCGGGACTTTCAGCAGGAGTTAAACCTTCGACGGCTGCAAGTCCCCACGATCTTTGAACGAATCGAAGCGCACGGTCGTCTGCGGGATGCCGTGATTAATCTGATGTGGTTTCGCGGCACGGTCGACCACGAGGTGTCGTGGCCGTTGCTGTTGAAACTGCTCCCCGGTACCGAGGCCTCGTCGTTGCGTGGTCCGCATTGGATGTTTATGGGCGACTTTGTTAATTCGCCCTTGGACAGGACAGGGAAAACGATCTCCGCGCGTGGTGGGATTTCGCGACGATTCGGTTTTCATGATGAGACGACAGCGGACTACCTTCTTCACCTGGCCGAGGAAGCATCGCTCCCGGAGTTTACGCTGGCTTATTTTCCGAACAACGACTTCGAGAGCCACGAGCGGGGGCCACGCGAAGCCGTCGCGACTTTGATCGCCTTTGACAAACATCTGGGAAGTTTATTCGAGTTGCACGGCGGTCTCTCAGCGATGCTCAGCCAGTTCGCGATTGTCATCACGGGCGATCACTCTCAAAGCGACCTGGCGTCCGCCGAAGAAGCCTCGATCAACCTGGATGAGGTTCTCGTCGAGTTCCAAGTCGTCAAAGCGGGTGGCAAGTGGCAGCACAACGACGAAATAATGGCTTGTCCCAATATGCGGGCGGCGCAAATTTATCTGCGCTCCGAATCATCGAACCTCCGCCGAAAAGTGGTCGATCGTTTGCTTAAGTGTGATGGCATCGATCAAGTGATGTGGTGCGAATCCGATCCAGGAGTCGATGGCGCTGACGACGCAGCATTCCATGTCGTGACACACGATCGCGGATCGCTGTCGTTCTGGCCCACCCATGCCGCGCACTGGAGCGGGATGGACGACTTTGGCGGCAAGTGGTGCTGGGAGGGCGACCTGAGGACGCTCGATGCGACCGTCGGGGCCGGAAAACGATTGCAATTTGGAGACTATCCAAACGCGTTTGAGCGCGTCGCGACATCCTTCCTCCCCAAGAGCACTAGCCTTTGGGTGACAGCTCGACTGGGACGCGAATTCTGTTTGCCTGGGACAAGCTGCAACGCGCGAGGCTCACACGGGTCGTTACACTCCCTCGATTCCACATCTCCGCTGATTGTTGCCGGATTGCCCGATATGCTCACCCTGCCGGAACACATCCGCACCGTCGACGTCGTCCCACTCTGCTTGGCAATACTCGACCTGCAGTCGGAGTATGCCCTGGGTGCCAGCCACGTCAGTCGTTGAGTAAGACGCTACCGTCCCGTTTGTCATCGGAAAACTTGCTGCAACGGAGTCCCGGTCGACCACTGTGACGGATCGCGAGCACTTCACACCGAAGCACGTTCTATCTGGCCGATCCGCTGTAGCCACAGTTCGATGATCCAACAGAAGATCGCCCAACACCCGCCAAGCGTCCAGCCAGCTAACACGTCCGTGGGCCAGTGAACTCCCAGGTAAACGCGGCTGACACCAACCGCCGCGGTCAATAGCACGGCCAGGGTAATCAAATAGAGTCTCAATTTTCGATCGGCGACTGTGCGAGCCAACAAGACACCTAGCGTGAGATACGTGATCGCCGACATCATCGCGTGGCCGCTGGGAAAACTCGCCGTGTAGACGAAGGAGCCATGCGGAACGAGCGAGGGTCGCGGGCGGTCGAAGCCGTATTTGAGAAGCTGGCTCATGAGGAAGCCACTGCCGATCGCG
>JBGTHH010000377.1:0-4152 GCA_041746275.1 Pirellulaceae bacterium
TGGCCGTGTCGGTCACGAAGGCGAGATACGACAACTCCATCATCACATCGATCCACATGGGACGATCATGGGCATTGCCGGGTTGGCTGGACAGTTGCAAATGCGTCCGCTCGACCACCGGCTTGGGAATGTCGATCCACGACTCGAGTCGCGAGACACGTTGCTCGGTTTCCCGCACGCTCGTCAGGTACTGTTCGAGTTTCTGTTGATCCTTCGCTCCCAGCTTGCCGCTCAGCGAGTTCGCCTCGGCCAGCACGCTGTCGAGGATCGACTTCTTCTCGGCATAACGCCGTAACGTCGCCACGCGATCGCCGACACTATCGGGAACAAACAGTCGTTCGAACAATCTGAGCGGCGAGTTCTCCGACGGGATTGGCGTGCCACTGCGATCAAACGACAGCGTATGGGAATGCCCGGCCGATCCCGTGCCACTGCCGTCGGAAAGCTGCAATGACGGGAAACGCGTTTCCTGGCCGTGTCGTTCCATGACAAGCTGGTCCGCCGAGATGCTATTGGTATAGTCGCTGCCGGGGACCGCCGACAGATCGGCTCCGGTCAACCACGTATCCGCGCCGCTATGGCCTCCCTTCGAAGCCGGGTGTCCGAGCCCCGAGATGACCGTGAAATCCCGTCGATGCTCCCGCAGCACTTCCAGCGTGGGCGACAACGTGTAATCCGCACCGACGGTGTCGGGCACCCACTCCAGAATGTTGACGCCATTGGGCACGTAACAGCAGATCCAGCGAGGCTGGGTGGCCAAGGATTTGTCGCGCGGTGTGAATTGGGACGGAGCGCCATAGCCGCTGGGTAACATCGCATCGAATAACGGCAAGCTCAGGCAGGCCCCCAGACTTCGAAGCACGGTCCGGCGAGATAACTTGTTCGACATAGCAGCGACTCCATCGGAGTGGAGGAGGGTTTACTTGGTCAGGAACGGCTCGGAGTTAACCACGAACTTGATCAACGCGCGTAAGGAATCGTCATGCTCACGAAGGTGCTTGACCGCAGCCGCGACATGCACTTGATCCGCGACTCCCAACTCGCGCCCCAAGGCATACGTGAACATCTTTCCAGCCAGACAACTCAGGAACAAGTCCTGCTTCTCGCTCAGTGCGTCCCGCAATCCATCGATGCCATCGATCTCGGTGCCGTCGAGCAATTTCGACGAGGCATCGATCAACGGATCGTTCTCACCGATGCGTCCTTTGTAACCGTGCCCTTCACGCTCCCGCCAGTCTCCAGACGCATCGAAGTTTTCCAGTGCGAAGCCCAGCGGATCGATCTTGTTGTGGCAGCGCGCACACTGCGGCAGCGTCCGATGAATCTCCAACCGTTGCCGCACCGTGGCTTTATCAATACCTGGCACTTTGGGCGCGATTTCGCCAGCGTTGGCGACCGGCAAGCCCGGGTCGAGGCCGAGTACATTCTTCATGACCCAGGTGCCGCGCTTCACGGGTGACGTGCGCGTGCCGTTGGAGGTGATCGACAACACCGATGCCTGCGTGAGGATCCCGCCGCGATGGACGCCGGGAGGAACCGCGACTCGACGGAAGTGATCTCCTTTCACACCGGGAATGCCGTAAAATCGCCCCAGTCGTTCGTTGATGACCACGAAGTCGGACTTCACAAAATTCATCACACTCAAATCGTGATCCAAGATCTCCCGGAAGAAGGCCAGCGATTCCGCGACCATCGAGGTTTCGAGATGCCGATCGTAGCGGCGATACAAATCCGCGGCGGGCGGATTCGCGCCGACTTCGCGAAGTCCCAGCCACTGACCCGCGAAGTTCTTCACAAACGCCTCGGACTTCGGATCGGCCAACATACGATCGATCTGTGCGGTACGAATGCGTGACTCCCGCAGTTGTTGTTCGTCGGCCAGTCGAAACAGTTCTTCGTCCGGCATGGTGCTCCACAGGAAGTACGCGAGTCGTGTCGCGAGTTCGTGATCATTCAAGGGCCGACCGGGCGTCGGGCGTCGTTCGTCGGATGGCGGTGAAGCGGTGGCGACCAGGGCCCGCACTTTCCGTTGATCCGCTGGAATCAGCAAGCTAAGAGGAATCGTGAATTGCTGACCGTCTTGCCGTTGGATCATCACACGATCTTCCTGGACGGAGAGAACACGAGCGGTAACCTTGCGACCACGCTGGTCGGTCAGCTCGTGAAACGAAACGGGCGGGCGATTGGTCCGGGCGTGATCCGGGGACTTCTCCACAGCCGAGCCTTCCGCATCACCCTGGGGTTCGCTCAAGTAGAGAAAGTGTGGCGAAACGAGTACGGCGATTAGCGGCGTCTTGATTGCTTCCTGAAACGTCGCGTGCTCGGCGCGGGCGGTATCGAACAGCGCGAGTTTGGCATCGACTTCGTCATCACCTACCGGTCGACGATAGGCTCGACGCATGAAGCGGCGAATGACTTCACGAGCGTGCTCGCGTTCGTCGGTCGGTGGCGTGTCCGAGGTGAACAGAATTCGCTGCTGACTGATCGGCGGCCACGTATCGTGAACCGGACCCTCGATTTCCAGCCAATCGATCCAGGCCTCGGGCCGCGCGAAATCGTCGCCGGTTTGCATCCAGAAGTTCTCCAGTTCCTTCGGGATGTCGTAGGCGTAGTCGAGCGTGATCCCGGCGCTCTGCGTGGTGAATCGCGCGCGGATTTCGTAAACCTTCGGTTCGGCGGCGGGAGCGTCCACATCCATCTCGGCGATAACGGTCGGCTGACCTCCCAGATTTTGCGTGACCTTAATTCGAGGCGATCCATAGTCGTACATGCGGTCGGTGCGGAAGTGAGTCAACGCCTGGTCGAACTCCTGACGCTTCCACTTCGCGCGCTCCGGATTCTCTTGCAACTCTCGATCAAGACGTTGCTGCAGGTATTTTCGTGCCGACTCGACGACTTGCTCGCGCGTCGGCACGTTCCCCCCAGCACGAATCCGCACAATGTATTCGCCTGCGTGCTTCAGGCGAAAATCTCGAACATTGATATTCCGGTCCCAGTTGGCATGGTGCAGCACGACAAAGCCTTGCTCCACGCGGTTGTTGCCGCCGTTCACAATCAACCGCTGCCCGTCATATTCCACGCGATTGCTGTCCGACTTGCCCGAATCGGGTTCGAATCGCCACCGAATCTTCGGTGGAGCCTCACCCTCCACGAACGCCTTGTCGAGAATCTCACGAGCGGATTGGAAGTACAGCTCCACATGCAGCGGTGAAACCGTCAGCGCTCCGCCGTTGTTGTCAAAGCCACCGGTCGGCGGATCTTGGGGGAAGTGCGCCGTCGAATAGTCGACGCCCACCAAATCACGAATGGTATGGCGATACTCATCGCGATTCATACGACGCAGCACGATCAAGGAATCGCGCCGCGTCAACTCCGCTCGCACCATCTGCGCGGTGATCCAATCCACCACATGGGCGACACTTTCCGGCTGCGGCTGGGGTTCGCCTTCGGGTGGCATCTCGTGGCTGTTCAGCACATTCACGACCTCGCCCCACTTCCCCTTGATCGCCAGGTCCTGAAAGTCACCACTTAAGTGCTGATCGACACGAAACTCGCCCTGCTCGTCGGCGGGACCATGACAACGCAGACAAAAGGTTTGCAGAAAGGGGACCGCGATGGTGCGAAAGCCAACCTCGTCGAGCGGGGCCGGTTCTGGCTCGCGACCCTTGACTACCCCGATGGGCCCCAGCAGGCTCCACATGATCGCGAACGTCAAGTATTGCTTCATCCTCGAATTCCCTTACCGAACTAGCGACTGTCACGAAATCATGATACTTCAACTGCGAAGCGGCTGAATGGGTCGGAGCAAGCGTGTCGGGTGAAATCGCGGCGCGCGTTGCTATTTCGCAACCTGGGATCAGAACGTCTCCTCGGACGTAAATCCTGACCGCGGAATACGTTGACAGCAAAGTTCCGCATGAGGGAACG
Organism: Pirellulaceae bacterium; assembly: GCA_041746275.1. Lineage (GTDB taxonomy): Bacteria > Planctomycetota > Planctomycetia > Pirellulales > Pirellulaceae. The sequence goes on from JBGTHH010000377.1 coordinate 3,928, forward strand.
TCTGGAATTGCGTTGGCCCCACCTTTGCAGGCACAGACATTCGTCGCTCATCGCGGCCCACGGCAACTCTTCGATTGGATTGTGAACCCATGCAAGCTAGTGACCTGGTGGAGTTCGCCGCCATACTCGCCTCGAACGGGTCGGCGCTCGTGGGGCACACGACGCAATTGTCCAAGGAAACGGAAACGGCATGGGGGGACGATGGGGGGCGGGAGGGGGGCAGGG
>JBGTHH010000378.1:0-2221 GCA_041746275.1 Pirellulaceae bacterium
CGGCTGCTGCAGAACGAACGTGTCCTGGATGGTATGCCCGACGGTGTCGCTATGTTGGACGACGATAATAGCATTCTCTGGGCCAATGCCCGGTTTCGCGAATGGTGTGGTCAAAAGGAAGTCATTGGCCTGGGCTTCTATCTAGCGTTGGGTAACCCGGAGATTCTCGGTCCCGACTTCTGTCCGTTTCATACCGCTTTGGCGACCGGGCAGCCCAGCATCTCCACGCTTCGAGCGGGTGATCGCTACTTCCAGACCCACGCGGCACCCATCGATGAACCGGATGGCCAGACTCAGCATTTGGTCGTGGCGATTCGCGATGTCACCGCCGAAATGCTCCAACAACAGAAGCTGGCCGCGATCCACAAGGCTGGCATCGAGCTAGCGGATCTGACCCCCGAAGAGGTTTTTAATATGGGGGTCGAGGAACGTATCGAACTGTTGAAGTCGAATATCTTGCACTACACGCAGGATTTGTTGCGTTTCGATGTCGTGGAGATTCGCGTAAAGGACGAAAAAACGGGAAAGTTGGAGCCCTTGCTCTCTTACGGCATCGACGACGACGCGGCCCAGCGGCCCTTGTTTGCCTCGCCCCAGGACAACGGCGTAACGGGATTCGTGGCCGCCACAGGCAAGAGTTACTTGTGTGAAGACGCCACCGAGGATCCGCTGTATCTGCAAGGTTTTGCCGGTGCCAAGAGCTCGCTGACCGTTCCGCTCATCATGAATGATCAGTTAATCGGGACATTTAACGTCGAGAGCCCCGAACCGCGAGCCTTTACCGAAAGCGACTTGCAATTCCTGGAGATTTTCTCCCGTGATATCGCTGTGGCCCTCAACACGCTGGAACTGATGGTCGCTCAGCGGGCGAGTACGGCACAAGAGAGCTGCGAGGCGATTCACGGCGCGGTCGCTCTGCCGGTGGACGAGATCCTGAACGATGCGGTCAATGTGATGGAACGTTACATCGGTCACGAGCCAGCCGTCGTCGAACGCTTGCAGCGAATCTTGAAGAATGCTCGGGACATCAAGCAGGTGATCCACGAAGTAGGCCAGAACATGGCTCCCGCGGAGGCCGTTCCCGCCTCCCCGGAAATGACGAAACACGCCAAATTGCGTCATTGCCGCGTTCTAGTCGTCGATGCGGATGATAGCGTTCGCAACGACGCCCATGCCTTGTTGGAACGATATGGTTGTAATGTTGAGACAGCCCACGAGGGGGGCGAAGCGGTCTACATGGTCCGCAACTGTGGCCCCGACGTCGAGTATGACGTCATTATCGCGGATATCCGGCTACCCGATGTCAACGGCTACGAACTGTTGGTTAAACTGCAAGCCATTCTCGACCCAGTGCCCTTGGTGTTGATGACCGGTTTCGGCTACGATCCGGGCCATTCGATCGTCAAGGCTCGACAAGCGGGACTGCACGCCAAAGCCATCCTCTACAAACCGTTCCGCTTGGACCAACTGCTGGAAACGGTCGAAGTGATGCTGGATGCCTATGGCAGTGTGCCGCAAGCCTAGTCGGCGGGTGCTGGCCACCGATTAGGTGTTGTGTCGCTCCGGACGCGAACTGTCGAGAGGTCGGAGCCGACTCGCCGCCGTTCAGGAGTTACTCGTCGCAATGCAGCTTCTCTCTTACGCTTGGTTGTTGCTGGGATGCGAAGGGCACTTAGCGCTCTGGGTGGCATTGTTCAATCGTAACCATGCGTTGGGGCTCCCTCGGCCAGTCCTCCAGGCGATGGAGAAACTGCATATCCTGATGATGGTTATCGTGCCGGTCCTATGGCTCTACCGACTCGGGGCCGACTCGTTCCCGGACCACCCCGTCGCGCACTTGTTCGCCGAACGTCACCTGGAAGGCAGCTATTTCTTTGTCTGTTGCGGTTGCTTGGTCTACATTGCCGCTCGTTGGACGATGCGGCGTTTGAGCGACCGGCCCCCGGCCGCGTTGCTTAGGTCTCGCTACGATCTGTACGATGTCAGCCAATCGCGGCAACAACCGCTGGTCACTGGATTCACGACGCGTCTCTTGGCGCGTATCCCCGGCAATGAAATCACCAAGCTGTGTGTCAACGAGAAGACGCTCGTCGTCAACGCACTTCATGCGAAGCACGAGGGGCTTTCGATCGCACATTTGTCCGACTTGCATTTCACGGGCAAGCTGACACGAGCTTACTTCGATTTTGTCATGGATCGCGTCAATCAACTCGAAGCCGAC
>JBGTHH010000379.1:0-7871 GCA_041746275.1 Pirellulaceae bacterium
CAGTGGCGCATTACCGGCTCAGTCGGAAAGAGTATCAAAACACGGTCTACGACCTGCTCGGCGTGCGTTACGATCCCGCCAAGCCGGGCGAATTAAACGAAGACACCTTGTGGCATGGGTTTGAGCGCATTGGGTCAGAGCTATCCCTTTCGCCATCGCATGTCGATCGCTATTACCGCGCCGCCGAGATCGTGCTCGACCGCGCCTTTCCCGCCACATCCAGCGAGGCTCGCAAGGTTCGTAAAACTGCGGTCGATCTGCGCTACCACGGCGGCAAGACCCAGCAAGACACGCTGGATCGGTTCGGCATCAAACGGCCACTCCGTTACCTCCTCTTCCCCGGCCGGGTCGAAGCGGCGCTCTCACCCAATTGGTTCGGAAGAACCGGTCCGGAACACAGCGGGCTTTACAAGTTCCGCATCCAGGCCAGCGGCATTCGCCCGGTCGGCGGACAACCGGCCCACCTGAGTATCGGCAAGCAGACGGGCGAGGAGACCGTCGCGGGCCTCATCGAATTTGACATCACCGCACCGGAAGACGAACCCGCGGTTCATGAGTTCGAAGTGTTCCTGGAGATGCCCGACTCGCTGCACTTCGCCGTCGTCGCCTCCGACGTTGTGGACAGAAGAGGCGGCGCGGCCTTCCGCAATTCGCTCGCCAGCCCCAACTACATCTTCACGCACAGCAGCGAGACACTGCTACTGAACCCGAACGCGCCGCAGATGTTCGATGACAAGGGGAACGGCCTCTTCTCCACGGTGCTGGTCGATTGGATCGAATGGGAGGGACCGCTGGAAACGGAAGCGGAAAAGTCGCTGCGCAACGGTCTGGTGCCGCCCGATGACGCGACGCCCAAAATGGTAGCGGAGCATCTGCAACGCTTCGCCGAACGGGCCTGGCGGCGACAAGTCAAGCAGGAGGAATTGGCTGACTATCTCCACGCTTACCGCTCCGAACGCGAAGCTGGGGAGAAGACGGCCGTTGCCTATCGGGTTGCGATGGCGGGCGTGCTGACCTCTCGGCATTTCATCTATCTCGTCGAGGGTGAACCTTTGCCCCGCGAACGGCTCAACGATTCGGAGTTCGCCTCCCGACTCTCCTATTTTCTGTGGAGTTCGATGCCCGACGATGGACTCTTCGCCGCTGCCAACGATGGAAGATTGAACGGCGGAAACCTGGCGAAGGAAGTGGATCGACTCCTAACCGACAGCAAAACCAACCGCTTGATCGACGACTTCGCGCGGCAGTGGTTACAACTGCACCGCGTGGGGATGTTCCCGCCGGACAAGAAGCTGTATCCGACCTACGACGCGTGGCTCGAAACAAGTCTGCGTGCAGAGCCGGTCGAGTTTTTTCGCGAGCTGTTTGCGAAGAACCTGCCCGTCGACAGCTTTGTCGATTCCGACTGGACGATGGCCAATGCTCGGCTGTGCGATTTCTACGGTTTGCCGGAGCCGAAGACCGGCAGCTTCCAACGCGTCTCGCTCAAGCCCGAGGATCAGCGCGGCGGTCTGTTGACGATGGGCGCTGTGCTGGGGCTGACCTCGGACGGCACCCGCCACCGCCCTGTTCACCGCGGCGTGTGGGTCAGTGAAGTGATCTTCGGTAAAACGCCGCCACCTCCACCGGCCAATGTGGACCCGATTGAACCCAACCCACCCGAAAGCCCGAAGGCCACCATTCGCCAGAAGATCGAAGCCCACCGCAACAATGCGAGCTGCGCCGCCTGCCATGCGAAAATCGACCACTTTGGAATCGCCTGGGACAATTACGATGCCATTGGACAATGGCGCACGCGCGAAAAGGTTGCCAAGGGAATCGGCGAAGATCCGTTGATTGATGCCTCAGGCGTGATGCCCGACGGGCGCTCGTTCCAGAATTCCGTCCAATTCAAACGGCTGTTGCTCGAAGACCGCGACCAGATCGGGCGGGCCTTCATCGAGCACCTTTGCACCTATGCCCTCCGCCGAGTGCTCACCGTGGACGACCAGGACGATCTGAAATCCATCGAGGCCGAAGCGAAAAAGAACCAATACCGCGTCAAGGACATCGTCCGAGCAGTGGCCCTCTCGGACCTGATCCGCAAACGCTAAGAACCGAACGCTTACAAACTCTGACAAAGGGAATCTCGATGAGTCACTATCTCTCGCAATCCTGGTTGATCGACCGCCGTCACGCCTTGCGTGCGTTGGGGAGTTGCATTGCGCTACCATTCCTCGAATGCATGGTGCCGCTGCGGGCGGCCGAGGAGCAAACGGCCACTCCCCGGCGCAGTGCCTTCATATATCTGGCGAACGGCGTCCATTCGCTGAATTACCAGATCACCACGCCCGGCAAGGATTATCAATTCTCCCGGTCGCTCAAGCCGCTAGAGAAGCATCGTGACGCGATCACGCCGATCAGCGGGCTGCATCATCCGGGAGCCCTCAGCCATCATCACAACTGCATCTCGGTCTGGCTGACCGGCGGAAAGCTCGGTCCTTCGGATCGGAATACCATCTCCGTGGACCAGACGATGGCAGAAGTCACCGCGAAGCACACACGATACCCCTCGATGGAGATCGCCATCACGCAGGATTCCCTCGCCTGGACTGCAGATGGGGTCCGGCTCCCCGCGCTGCGTCACTGCAGCGAGATATTCGCCTCTCTGTTCGAGGAACCCAAAGGGGGCAAGGAGGCTCAGCGCAGGGCCTTGCGTCGCAAAGGGAGTGTCCTCGATGCCAACCTCGCCGAAGTGCGCCGGCTCGAGGAGAAAATGGGATCTGCCGACAAAGGCCGCATGGAACAATACCTCACCTCCGTCCGCGAGGCCGAGATCCGGACGCGGCGGGCCGACGCTTGGCTCGACACGCCGCTCCCCACCGTCTCGGCCACAGACCGCCAACGCACGAACCGCGATATCGCTCACACGATGGCGGGCGACTATTTCCGCACCGTCTATGACCTGATTGTGCTCGCCTTCCAGACGGATCTGACACGCGTGGCCACCTTCAGCCTGGGTGGCGAAGGGGATGCCATCGCCATTCCCGAGATCGGTATCACCGAGTCCCGCCATCAACTCAGCCACCACGGCGGAGATCTTGGCTACATGGAGAAGCTTACGAATTACGATACCTTCGCCATCGAGCAGTACAGCTACTTTCTCACGCGGTTGGCCGAGACGAAAGATTTGAACGGCAAGCCGCTCCTGGGCTCGACGATGGCCCTCTTCGGCAGCGGCATGTCTTATGGACATAGCCACGGCAACGCCAATCTTCCACTGGTACTCGCCGGCGGATCCGACCTCGGCCTGAAACACGGCACTCACCTCGACTTCAATCAAGGTCACTTTAAGGGCTATCAACTCGATAAGCCTGGTGAGCATTATTCGCTCTGCAGCCGGCCCGCGAACCCGAACGCCTACATGAGCAGCCTACTGCTCCTGATGGCCCAGCGCATGGGCGTGGAAACCGACAGATTCGGCGACAGCAACAAGGCGATCGAACTATGACTGTTCGCATAAAAGTACGACGGACAAGATGTCCGTCGTACACCAAATTGTTTGCTGACGCTTCACACCCAATTGATGGACTGCTGGCAAAGATGATCTCTCAGATAATGCCAACGACAACATATTGTTTCACTCTCTGTCTCGTGATCACGTTGATCGCCACTTCTACTGCGTTGCCGGACGAACCGTTCCGGCCCGAAGCGGGGAAGTTTCCTCCTTTGGAAAAGTCACGCTCGTACCGTGGTGTGCTGGCGTTCGTGGATCATGCGAATCGTCGCGGCAGTCTCCGCGTGGAATCCACGGGCGAGTTCTTCCGCAACCCTCCGCATCCTTTCGCGATGCTCCCCTACGGCATGGTCCGCCAACATGGCGCACCGGCGGATCTCCGATACATTCCGCTGGGTGCCGTCTTGCACGTCCGGGCCTTTCTACCGCCAGACCCCAAAACCTCCGCCGTCCCGGTTTCCCAGAACGGCCCTCCCGATCGGCCATCCGAGAACCACATCCTCCTTCTCGAAGACGAGCCCAGCTTCTGCCTGCGGGTGGGCAAAATCTGGAAGTTGAAGGAAGTGGACCTGCAGAAATACCAGGGGATGATCGTCGCCAGCCGTGAACCCAAGGAAGGCGGAGACAGCAAGGCCACGGAGGAAAAGCTAACTTTCGATGCCGCCACCCGGATCTGGCGCGGCCGCGAGTGCCTCGCGATCGCCGATTTGGTTTCCGAGGGCGTTTGGCCCGTGGAGGGGAAAAAATCCCTGGCCGGCCAAGCCGTCCAACTCGGACTCACTTGGCAGCCAACCCCGGGCGGCGTGTTTCTGCGGTACCACATCACAGACATCTGGTTGGATGAGACCGCCATGCAGCGTGCCGCTCAAAATCAGAACGAGACGCACAAGGCGCTGATCCGCAGCCGTTGGATGCCCGCTTGGGTCGATGCCGTCGAGTACGGCAAGTTCGGCCGCGCCGCCGTCACCGCAACTTTGTTCGGCGGCATGGATTCGTCCCTTTACGCGGATTTCAAAAAGGGGAGCCCAGGAGTGATGAATGCCGCTGAGAACACACTGAAGCATGCGGGAGGAGCTTATGGCCCTGCTCACATGGCCTCACGAGGTCCCATCCTCGACGTCACGAAAGCGACCGGAGAGATCCCCCTGGGAAGCAGCGGAATCCAAATCCGCTTCGAGACGGACCTTATCATCGAAGGCATCCGCCCCGGCAGAGTCGTACGTGTCCGTCCGGGGAACTGGCCCGAACTCACTGTCGCTCGGGACGAATATCTGAACGACGGAAACAACCCTGAAGACCGCTTCCCGACCCCGGCCATCTTTCCCAAATACTGAACCGCAGTCGTCGTCGGATCCATTCTCGAAAGCTGGCGCGCTTCACGAGGTTGTACGAGTTCTTGAACGCCGCGTAAGCCAAAAAGCAGTTGCTCAAATAACAAATCCTCGCGGACTTTCAGCGTTGGGCGAGAATCTCCCGCACAATTTTCAATCAGGGGATCGGATTTGAATTGGTTTTTACTGCTGCGTGACAAAACGCCGCTGGCGCGTTTTGGTCACATCGATCGAAGTCGGCAAATGCGCACTGCGTTTTCAGCGTCGGGCGATTTCACCGACGCAGGTTACGGCGTGCTACGAATTGCAGGAGGTGTGCGCCACCGAAGCAGCTTCCGGTTGCCGCCCGACTGTGTCCGCGTGTCGGACCGACGTGCGAAGCCATCGAACTTGTCCTGATAGCCCATCAGCAATAACCTTGGCGATGATGCGAGGCGACCAGTGACAAACTGCACCCACCATGCTGACCGCCAGGGCCACCTCGGCCCAAAGCATGCAACAGTATTGGCATCAATGGCCGCGTCTATAGGCGTCGCTGTAGGTTGTTCAACAGCACGGGCATTGGCTGTTGAGCTGAATGCCAATGGCTGGGGCCGCGAATTCTACGGCACAATGCTCTTCAGGTGGCGTTACGCGTCGGCGACATCGTGCTGCTGGCCAACGACGGCAGCCTCAGCCAGCGGCTTTCACTATGGACGCCAGCTCCCGGGTCAAATCTTGCTGATGTTGAGCGAGTGGTGAATGTGGTTCAATGTGGATGAGTTATGGTGAAGATGCCCCCCCAAGGGTTTTAACAGCGCTGCAATGCTTGCTCCGCGTCGCGGTGGCATCACGCCAAATTGGTCGGTAACAAGCTCCGGGGAGTTCTAGTACGATGCACGAACTTGGCTGCCAGCGCTGCGGGAATCGGTCGTGAAGTCCGCTGTGCAACTTCCTGATGGACATGGGAGTAAACCGACCTCTCGCTTCTGCTCGGCTCAGAGTGCTGAAGTTCAACACAACTGCCGTCGCGGATTTGACGCAGCTTCGCGGCAGCCCAATCAAGAGACTCGACCTCTCTGACGCGACAGGCTGTAAACCTGTGCTACGGCTGCTGGTTGGCGCGGTCCCCAAGAACTTCCACCTGCTCCGACGCCGAGGAAAGCAGCGAACGGCCGATGGGCCGGTCGGAGTTTGCCGGCGAGCCCGAAGCAATTGCGTCTAATACCTGCCGCGACGGCAACTCGGCCGCTGCCAGCCAATACTCAAAATACTGGCCTTGAGGTCCGCTGGTGGTCCGCAGCTCGGCGAACCACTCGCGCTGGTCGGGGTCGTTTGCCGCGTGGACTCCGCGCCGCACATCGTACTGCCAGGGCAACGACTTCCCGGCACGATCCATTAAATACAGATCGTCCAGCACAACGTAGCCAGGGCGGCGGTAAGTGAGACCGATCTGACGGCGCAGCGGATGCTCGAATTCGCTCCATCCCGGACTAACCTGCACGTAAGGAATCTCCAGTTGCTCCACAGCCGCCGGACGCCCCGACAAGTCCCAGGCGAACAAGGCTTTGCGGCCTTGAAAGCCCAGCACGGCCAACAGCTCGCGGTTGTCCGGGGCCAGCGCCGCGCGCAGCACGGTGAGCGTATCCGCGGGCGTCTTGAGACGGCCAGCCCAGGTCGCCTGACGAACGTCCAAGAGCCGGAGTTCCGTGCCGTGGCTGCCGACAAGGTAGCGGCGATCGGCACTGAGGACCCAGGGCCTGCCAAAATCCTCACATATCCACAGCACACGACATTCCGGCAAGCTCCAGCAAACGAGCTTGCCAGCGGGGTTTCCGGCGAGAACGGTCTGCTCATCCAGGAATCGGAATAACGTTGCGTTCATCGGGTTTCTGGCCAGCGGCTGTCCCGTGGGACCAATATCCTCAAGATAAGGCTCCGCTTCGAACGGCCGCCAGCCAGCGACGTGCTTACGGCTGACCATGTCGATCACGTCGAAACGGCTCACTCCATCCACCTTGTTCATCAGGCCCACCAAGGCCTGGGTTCCCTCGGGGCTGACGGCCAGCAATCGGAAGTCGCTGCGGATGGGGATGGAGTTGCCGGCCTTGCCCCGCTTGAGATCGTACCGCACCAGAACGTCTGCGCGCTTGCGTTTGTCGTCCAGGTTCAACGTGAAGTGCGCGACCACAATCGCTGCTGGCGGATCGGCGAGCTCAAGACGCTTGAGTGCGTTGCTTGGGTCTCTGAACTGGGCGAGCCGCTGCGGCAGTTCCACTGCGTTGGCGGGAAAGGACGCCCCTTCGAAGGCGGTTACCGATACCGCAACCGCGTTGTCGGCTGGATCCAGAGACTTCGCACCCTCGGGTCGAGCGATCGTCAAAAGAGGCAATCCAATATCCTGGGAGATGCCGCCGCTGCGCACCACGCGCAGGGCCTCCGCCTGCACGTCGGCCTCGAGGGGCGTGGATCGATAAATGCGACGCTCGAGGTCATCGGCAGCCGTCACTTGCAGTACCGATTGCGGCGTCAGCGGGCGACGCGGCATTTGCCAGTCGCTGGTAGAAGGCAATTGGTAACAGAACTTACCCGTCTGGCGATCGAGCACATCCTGTCCGTAGTACAGAAGGAGTTGATTGTCCGGGAACCAATCGAGCGCGGGACCGGCGACGTAGTTCGTCTGCAGTGCGTGGATGTCTGCCCGCACATGAGCCACAAGTGACGTCTGGCCGGAGGCCCAATCGATGCACCAGAGCAGGGGCGACGAGCCGTCGGAGCGATGGCAGACGGCTGCCAGCTCAGACCCGTCGCGAGAAAAGGCCAGCGCCAGTCCCGGCTTTGTCCCTTGCGGAAAGGGCAGCTTGCCGACCGCGTCACCGTGCGACGCGTCGTAAATCACAAGCTCCTGGTTTCCGGCGGCCAGCACGTAACGGCCTCCGGGAGAGAAGGTCACAGATCGCAGCGAGTCCGGCGGCAGTTGGCAATTCCAGGTTGCCTCGACCTTGCCGGAGCGCAAGTCTACACGCAGGAAACGGAGCACGCCCTGTTCTCTGCGGTGCTGGATA
>JBGTHH010000380.1:0-3641 GCA_041746275.1 Pirellulaceae bacterium
TTGTCGCTAAGATCGTGTGCTCGGTCGTCCGTGAACCGATCGTTGGTTGAATGAACGGTTGGCCCACTGCGAGTCAGGTAGAGCAAGGCGACGAAGTCGTACAGGGCATGCGCGATCAGCGGAGCGAGCAAGTTGTCCGTAAGGATGAATAGCAGACCTAAGTACAGTCCGGCCAACGCCGCGAGCACCGCATAAGTGGGCGTGATCCAGTGACAGACTCCGAACACGGCCGAACTGATCACTAGCGCCACCACTACGCCTTGCGGTGGTCCCCACCAGGTGGCCAAGCCCTGTTGCAGTAGTCCGCGAAACAGGATTTCCTCACCGAATCCCGCGGCACACGACAAGGCGGCAAGCTCGAAGAGTGATAGGTTCGCGAATAGCCGCAATAGATGTTCTTCGACAACCTGTTTGAGACGCACGAACGGTGCGTAGGGCAAACGATTCACGACGAGCAGACCGGCCGTTAACGGGAGCACGGCGATCATGCCCCATACCGCCGCCAAGCGATGATCGGGTACGGCGTCCACAGTGCCGCGGATGGTGCTCAACGGATCGACGCCCCAGAGCCAGCCCAGTCCGATTGCCAACGCGCCCAATCCCGCTTCGAAATAAAAGGCAACGGTGACAAACGACTCCCGGTCATGGGGCGGAGTTGGAGCGGACATGCGGCTGCGCCGGGAACCTCAGTCTTCCGTGTTGTACGGCCATTGGGCTGCGGTCCACAGGCCGCCATCGACATAGATTGTCTGGCCCGTAGTAAACTCCGCCGCGGGGCTGGCCAGGAACACCACGACCGCCGCCACATCCTGTGCCCGGCCCACTCGGCGCAGTGGTGTGATCGGACCCCAAGTGCCCGCATAGTCGCCCGCCTCGAGCTTCGTCCGCTCGATCTCGATCGCTCCGGGTGCGACACAATTGACGCGAATGCCATATGGACCGAGTTCCACCGCACAGACCTTGGTTAGATTCTCGATGCCACCCTTCGAGGCACAGTAGTCCACGAGCGATGGAAAGGGTTGCTTATTGGCACCCGAACCAATGTTGATGATCGAGCCCCCTCGCTGTTCGCGCATGATCCTCGCGGCTTGTTGGGAACACAGAAAACAGCCTTTGAGGTTGGTGCGAATCGTACGATCGAAGTCCTCTTCCTTCAGTTCGAGCAACGGCGCGAACGTCTGAACTCCCGCGTTATTGACCAACAAATCGAGTCGCCCCGCTTCACTCCGTAATTGCTCGAACATCCGCGTGGTCTGATCGGCAAAACCGACATCGCCCGGCAAGATCCAGGCTCGTCGTCCTCGTTCGCGGACGGCACCGGCCGTTTCCTCCGCACCGGTGGCATCGCGGTTGTAGTTGATCGCCACGTCCCAACCGGCGTCCGCCAACCCCAGTGCGATCCCGCGACCAATCCCTTTGCTGGCCCCTGTCACCAGGGCAACTCTCGCTTCAGTACTCACAGACGCGTCCCTTGATCCTGAACAACTTTAGTGAAGGACACCAATGTAAGCGTTGGGTGGGTTACGCATCAACCGGCGGATGATCACGATGCAGCCAACGCTTCACCTAGTCACGTCGATCTCCAGCGAGATCAATCTCCGGCCGCCGCGCGTTGCCCTACCTCAAGTATCCGAGGCAGCTCGGCTAAATCGAGATTGCCTCCCGACAACACGCCGACCACACGTTTACCGGCAAATTGCTGTCGTTGTTGGAAGGCCGCGGCCAAGGCTCCCGCGCCGGCCCCTTCCGCCAAATTGTGCGTATGTTTCAACAGCCAGTACGCCGCCAGACGCAGTTCGTCGTCGTCCACCAAAATCACATCATCCATCAGCGCTCGCATGATTTCTAACGTCATGTCGGCGGGCACTCGCGTGGCGAACCCTTCGGCCCAGGTATCCGCAGTCGGAGTCGTCACCCGTTGGTGCGTACGCCACGACTCGGCCACCGCCGGGGCTCCTCGCGACTGCACGCCAATCACGAGGGCTCGCGGAAAGCGGTGCTTGACGACCAGGCAAGTGCCACAAACTCCGCTACCCAAACCCACGGGAACGAGAATGACATCCGGGTCCGGCAACTCTTCCAGTATCTCCCAAGCCATGGTGCCCACACCGGCGATTAACAACGGTTCGTTCGCCGAATGAACATACCGACCGCCGCGCCGCTGGATGAGCTGTTCCATGAACTCGCGAGCTTCATCAAAATCGCGGCCCTGTTCGATCAGCTCGGCTCCCAACTCGCGAATCGCCGAGTTCTTGTCGGGATTGTTGCCTTGCGGGACGACGATCGTACAGGCGACGCCAAAATGACGCGCCGCAAAGGCGAGCGATTGCCCGTGATTCCCGGTCGATACGCCCAGGATGCCGGACTGGCGTTCGGACGCAGTGAGCGTACTCACCAGATTCACGCCCCCGCGAACCTTAAACGCTCCCACGGGCTGATGATTCTCGTGCTTGAGAAAAAACTGGTTGCCGAGTAGGTTCGACAGCCCCGGCCACTGGATGAGCGGTGTCGGTGATAGCAGGGAATGCACGCGAGGCAGCGCGTCGAGTACGTCCTGGTACTGAACGGGAAGGGTCATGATTCTGGTTGGCTGAGCTGGCGTGTGGGAAGCACTTCCGGCTGCGCGAGCCAGGTGGCGATCTCGTCCCACGGCCACAGGGGATGTGGGATGTTCTTGAAGTCATAGTTCCAGAAGTCCGACGGCGCACAACCAGGAGCCTTCACACTGTAGATGGCCGCCGCTTGTTGTTCGTAGGCCGCGCGGAAACCGCAAGGACTCTTGGCTACGACCACTGCGGCTTCGAATGGTTCATGGCCAGCCGCGCGAAACAACTCGGGTGCAAAATGTGGGCCGCTCCGAGTGGTGACCACGACACGGACATTGCTCGCATGACGCAGCACCACGCAGCGTCCCATATCGATCGGCAGGTTCTTACCGATGTGGCCCGTCATTACAAATCGCGCGTCGAAGCATCGTTCGAGGCGGGCGTCCAGTGTCACGGTCGTGCCGAAGCGATGATCGCGCACGTTGCCCAACGTCACACGTACGCTCTGGGAACTTCCCGCTGACTCGCAGTACGCCACGATATCGGGTGCCACCACCGTGACCAGTGCCGCGCGCGGCCAATCGTATTGCAACAACTCCTTCAGAATCCAGACGCTATCTCCGGGAGCTCCCGAGGTTGTCGCATCGGCCGGGTCACTCAACACCACGGGCCGACCGTCGCGACACTGCTCGAAAGCCAGTCGAACCGCCCTATCAATCGGCACCAACTCGGGTAGGTACTCGCGACGCCGATCCCAAAACTCTTGGGCGACCGCCGCACTCGCCGCCGCAGCCGCGACGGGATTATTGTCGGTCGTAACGATCACACTCGAACCCAACTCGGGAATGTCCAGCCACGGTTGCACGGGTGCGAGCCCGGCCGCGAGGACTCCCGCTTGCCGTTCCAATCCCACGAGAATGCGTTTCAGATCGACGGCGACACCCGACGCGGCTTCGGTGCTCGAATGTTCCGGAGGGACAACCGCCGGAATCTTGACGAAAGCCGTCACCGGCTGGGCTCCGTCGATCAGGATTCGCCGCAGCACGGCGGCTCCGCGTTCGCCTGTCTCGAAGATATCGACGTGTGGCATGGCAT
>JBGTHH010000381.1:0-5530 GCA_041746275.1 Pirellulaceae bacterium
TCACCGACATGGAACTCATTCGCCCCCAGCGTGGCGAATGCGATTGCCTGTTCGTGCGTCAAATTGAGATCGCAACGTGTGCCGTCAACCCGCACGAGTTTGACAGATCGAGGGTGATCAGCATCTGGCACGAGATTGCAGCCCTGACGCAGGTAGGTTGCAGGTGGTGCAGTAAGGGCAACGAGTGATAGGCCAAGCACATAACGTCGCAACGTGAGCGTCTGATCCGCGTCGTCACCTGCAGAAATTAGGCGCAGTGCTGCAAGGCTGAGCGTCACATCGCGGCGAACACCACTCTTTGCAATCACTCCACCGTGCGTTGCAGACGCAAGAGCATTTACAAACCCTCTCTTTGATAAAGGATTCTTTTCGTCACCAGAAGCGGCCTCTTGCTCTTCTTCGGTGAATACTTCCATGTTGACATAGTTAACCGGTGGCACGTATACGGCACCACGTTTCAGCGATTGGACATCAAACGCCCGAATCGTAGATGCGACCAGCCGGGGAAGTTTCGCCTGCGTGTCACGCGAGTCCCACACGCCAAACACGAGCGACGTCGGGGCAATCTTAGCCATCGCGTAAGCATTGCCTCGCAGGACATCCTTGAACGCATCCTGAAGGCTTTTCTGCAGCGAAGTGCAGCGGACAATGGCGTCGCCAGCGCGGTGCCCGGCTTCCAGCAGGTTGACGGACTTCTCGCCAGCCTGAATGACGATCTGTGGAACTAGTTGGGCATAGCGTGGCTTGGCAAAGATCGGCTCGATGCGGTTTGCCTGGCTCCCCACGCTGTCGATAAGGCAGACATTATTATCGCCTTCGGGCGGATCGATGTTGTAGCCCCCAGGAAACTTCTTGTCTTTGGTGGCCGCATATGTGGCTGGGAAAAGCACGCCGTCGGAGCCTTCGACGGGCACGAGCGGTTCTCGAATCACGATGGCAGCGGCGTCGTCGGTGGTGAGCCAGTCGTCATGGGCGTTGAGATTGATCATTTACCTCTCCTTGAATGGAAACTGCTGGCAAAAAACTCTTCAGGTACTTCGTTCGATAGAGCAGTCGAAACTCGAAAGTCGGTGCGTGTGGTATGGGCACTGCTTCGGAGACCACATACGCAGCCACGGAGACCGGGAGGGGTGTCGGCCAGGCGACGTAGATGAATCTGTTCTGCCCGGTAATTTCGCGGGGACGGAACCGTTGCAGTCCGATGAAGGCCAAGAATTCGAGCGCCGGTTTGCACGTTCCTCGGATGCGAGTGGCTTCACTCGCTGCAAGTGGGTCGAAGCTAAAGCCGACATCGCGGGCGGATCCCTGGGCACCGAGATCGGAATCGAAGTTGAAAGGCAGGCCACCACCACGGGCACTATTCCAGAACGCGGACTCGTCGCTCGTCGGTATCTGTCTCAGGCCGTCATGCATCGCCATCGCAATGTCGAGCACGGATTGCTGACCAGCCCACGTCTTGAATCGAGAGCCGCCGGAATAGTCGTCACGAAACCAGTCAATTCGCAGCGCTAACGACGAGTGAATAACAATCGGATCTTCGCGTCGAAGAGCATCCAGGATCTTCTTTTCATCCTCTAATCCTTGCTTTTCCCGCTCTTTTTTGGACAACCTCGTTAATTCTTCCAGACGGGATACCTGTGCCGGAGACATGGTGTTGGCAACTTTGGCATGGCGAAGCGTTCCCACCAGATCATCGAACGATGAATTGAATCTCAGTCGAAACTGCCCGCGTGCGAACCATCCATCCGCAACTTCATCCAGCCTGCTGGCCAGTTCCAACAGTCCGCAGCAGGCGAAGAATTGGCCGGGGTTGGTCAGGTCGACGGGAATGGTGATGTTGGCTTCGGGATTGCTCATGACTCGGTTCCTTCCAGTTCGTCGATCTGTGTGGAATCCTCATCGGCGCTGGCCATCGAGTCGGCGCAGCGGAGGAGGTTTTCCAGCCACGCCAGCGTCCACCAGCCGTACTTGCGCTGCAGCCGCGCGAACCGGCGGAGCGATTCCACCTGGATCGCGTCGCGCTCGTCGTCGGTGAAAGGATCGTAGACGGTAGGACGGAAATGCGGTCTGCCTGAGCCGTGATGCGTGGCGATCAGGTGGAGCGCTAGATCGAGAGTTGATTCATCGCTCGGGAGTGCGGAATCGATCTTGTCGCTATGGTCGGGGTGAAGGAGTCGCAGGAGGGAACCGAACTCGTGGCGGTAACCTTTCAACGTCTGTGGGCTGCGAGCCAGCGACGTCTTACCCTTGAGTTCGCCGTTAGGCATCGGTCCGTTGGCCGTCGCATAATGCTGCCAGATGGGTGCCTTCTTACCTTCGTCGTGCCAGCGGGCCGCGAAGATAAGGGCCTCGTGAAATGTCCCAGGAAGATGTAGTTCATCTGCGAGTCGACGAGCATGTTCTTCGACGTCGGCCACATGCGCCGTCAATGACTGATCTTCAGACTTTCCGTTTTTTCGTGCTGGAGCAAGTAACATCAGACTCTCGGTGGCGTCTCCGTCCTCGTCAAATCGGATCTTCTGCACAAGTCGCACTCGCAGATTCGACCTTTTCAGCGAGGTAAACAATGGCGTGGTTGTGTCGTAGGACGGCTGAAGAACCGACTTGATGTCGTCGGGAATCGGACCGCCACCAGCCAGCGGGTGAGCCGTCCACACGCCGTCGGATTTCCTGATGACGAGGCGTAGCCTTGGCCGGGCTGCGTCGTTTTGCTCGTAACCTGGGCGATCGGCCACATCGAGCGATTCCGGTTCAGGATCGGTCCCCTTCCGCTCCTTCCGAATGGTGTCGACGTCAAGCATACCGGTACTGGTATTCAGTCCGCCGAATGTCGCGGGCATGATCAAGGTCGAGTCGGCGAAGAGGATGCCCGGATTCTCCGCGAGTTCCTCAAGGGTTCTGCACATGACCTGCCCGCGCGGGAGTCGAATGGCAACCCGCGTCGTCATTGGGCTGGACGGACCATCCTTTGGATTGGGGATCTTCTTCAGGAACGCGTCGATCAGAAAACGCGTATTGACGGTGAGCGACTCGTGAGGGCGAATCGGATGGCGGGCAAAGATCGCCTCCAGCGCCTTCTCGGGTGACTCTTCATGGCTAAGCAGTTCGAGTTCGGCTCGCCACGCAATCGTGGTTCGAGCCTGCTCATCATCGAGCCCGCGCAGCCAGGGACCGACTTCGGGGCGACCGGGCATGCGTTCGGTGATGCTGGTCATGCTCCAGGCGTCGAGCAGGATGTCGGTGAGTTCGGCGGTTTTCGTCCTGGGCGACGATGCCTGTTCGATCTCTTCGGATGTCAGGGATTTTTTCAATTCAGCGAGGGCGTGCGGGCTGACGTCCATTCCGTCGGCTTCTGAGCGCTCGATCTCCCTTTCAAGCAACTTCGACGTCGCCGTACATGCTTCATCGAAGTCGGTTTTATTCGCTGGATTGCTCGCTTTGACCAGGACGACCTTCGCTTCACCCAGACCGCGTCGGTTGACACGTCCCAGGCGTTGAATCCATGAATCCAGCGGGGCCTCGTTGCCAACAAGGTGATCTGCGTTGAGGTCGAAGCCTACCTCACCGGCACTGGTGGAAATCAAAAAGACGGGTGACTGATTTGCGGGATCGACTGGTTTCAGATCGCCGTTCAGCCAGCGCTCTTTGAAGACATCCTTGTCAACAAGTTCGTCTCGCTCAAGACCTCGCATCGTGCCAGTGAGAACTTCGACCGAATCGGCGTAAGGCGTACGTTTAGTTTTTCTGGGCTTCGATCCAGTCTCGTCGATCGTTTCTGTCGTGTGATTTCGCATCAGGTCGGCGATTGCCTTCACGTCCTCGGGCTTCCTGACGAAGACCGCGATTCGTTTCCCGATCACCTTCGGATTCTCGGCGAGTTCAATGGCGGCATTTGCAAGCTTGTCGGCAAGTTTTTCCTTCTCGCCGAGCGTGGTGAGGGTTAACCGCTTCTTCGCGCCAAATCGCATAACGATCGTTTCGTCATTCGCATCTTCACCCGTCAGATGTCCGTGTGCATCGAACTGCAATGTGAACGGCGGGAGCGAGCCAGGCGAGTTGCCGCTCGTCGCCGACATGCGGATGACGCGGAGTGGTTTTATCGGCAGGCGGGAGTTCTCAGGGAGCTGATTGAATCGGCCGATCGATCTGAGCAAATTTTCGAACGGCTTGCTCAGATGGGCTTCATCCAGGACGAGAAGCGAGTCGCAGCCAAGCAACCCGGCTTCAAGCGGACGGCGTTTGAAACTGGAACGGTAGCCGGAGAAGAGCAGTGCCGAGCCGATGAGGTCGACGGTGCCGATGATGATTGCGGGGCGCGAAGGATCGCGTGACCACTCACGGTTGTCGGCGAGTTGCCCGCGAAGCGTCGAAATCGCTAGTGCTTTACAACCCAGAGCATGCGTGCAGTTGTCACGTAACTTCTTCGCCAGATCGGTTGCCTGATCGACGACCGTGCGGCGGTCGACGACATAAATCAGACGCGTTGGAACCGTGTCCAGTTGCTTCATTCTCGCAATCAGCCAAATCGCCATCACCATCGTCTTGCCGAGTCCCGTCGGAATATCGATGACATCGCAGGTTTTGCCGCTCACGAAATGGTCGTGGAACAGGCGCTCTTGCCAGCAAAGTGGAATATTGCCGGTCAACCGTTCGAAGGCTTGTCGGAATTCTGGCTCGGTCATGTCCCACCCCTTTGCCCACTTTCAGCGGCTATGCAAAGCTCTGCCAGTTGGTCGAAACGGCCGCGATTCACTGCGTCTGCTCCAGGAACTGTTTGCCTGTTGATCCAAATCGCCCGTTGAACTCGCCCGACGCGGCAAGAGTAGGATACAATTGTCGCTCGGCAAGTGCTACTATCGCAGTGCTTCACACGAACGACTATTAGGCATGATTTAGGCCGAGCGAACCATGTTGAAGCGAGATAGCAGCCAATACCCGCGAATGAGTGCCGAGCAACGACGTAAATTCCAACAAGCGACTGCCGAGGAACAAGCTGCGAGGGCTGAGAATATCGAGGCCGCGAAGAAATCTGTTCCGCGACTGCTCGATCAATGCGATCAATCGATGGCCATTGTGGCACAACTTCGCGAAACGCGAGAAGCCTTGGGTGTCTCACTGGCCGAGTTAGAGCAACGAACCGGCATTCGCAAATCCGTTCTCTCGCGATTGGAGAACAGCAAGGCTCCGAATCCGACGCTGGCGACCATGCAGCGTTACTCCGAGGCGCTCGGCAAACGCGTGGCATTTTCGATCGAAGATACCGTCGTGGGCGAATGAGCGTCGTCGCTTTGGGATGCTGCTCTGTTTCCAATGACGCGGATGCTTTGCGAACTGATGTCGCGAACCGGAAGCCGCGTTTGGCCAAGCCGACTAGGCCGCCACGAAGCGAACCTTCGTCGAAGAAGCGACGGCCTCCTGAAGCACCACCCGCCGTTCGGAGATCTGACCATCGACTTCGACAACGACCATCGCTGGTCCCGGCGAAAGGCACGCTTCGTCGCGCAGAACGCAACTTGTCGATCCTACCTGT
>JBGTHH010000382.1:0-6630 GCA_041746275.1 Pirellulaceae bacterium
CGGCGCGGGTGGACGACGATGGCCGAGTATTTTCAGTTACTGGAACTCAAGGGGTTGCCCGTCAATGTCGCTCAGACCGTCGGCCACACGCAAGTGCGGCGACTGGTGTTGGGCGATGTCGATCGCCGCCCGAGCGACGACGAGCTGGAGCAGATGCGAACGCTGGTGCGGGAGGCGATGGAGGCCGGCGCGATCGGTGTGTCGACGGCGTTAATCTATCCGCCTGCGATTTACGCGCGAACAGAAGAGATTGCCGCGCTGGCTCAATTGGCAGGCGAGTACGGTGGACGCTACTACACGCACATGCGTAACGAAGGAGACTTGTTGCTGGAAGCGATCGACGAGGCACTCGACATTGGCCGCACCGGGAAGACTCCCGTCCACATCTTTCATCTCAAAACGGCTGGCCGACAGAACTGGGGCAAGATGCCGTTGGCGCTGGCCAAGATTCGCGCCGCGCGGGCCGAGGGCCAGCAAGTAACCGCCGACATCTATCCCTATGTCAACAACGGACTGGGGATCGCCGCCTTCATCCATCCCCGACATTTTGGCGCGGGCCGTGAACGCTTCCTCCGGCGTTTGGATGAACCTGCCTTGCGCGCCGAGATTCGTGAGGAGATGGAAACCACCAGCGGCTGGGAAAACTGGTATCGGCATGTCGGCAGCAATTGGGACAAGGTAGTGATTGGCCAGACGGACGATCCACGCTACGCCGAGTTGGTTGGTAAAACGGTCACCCAGATGGCTGCGGCGCGAGAGGAAGATCCGTGGGACACGTTCTTTGCGTTAGCTCGTTCCGGTGCGTTCGCGTTGCCGGAGAGCATGACCGATGCCAACAAGATTCTCGCCATGCAACACGAGTTTGTATCCTTCTGTACCGATGTGGGACCAGCCGGCGGGTCGAGCATCGCTTCGCATCCCCGCGCCTTTGGAGCGTTTCCGAGATTGCTGTCGCACTACGTACGCGATCTGGGAGCGATCTCGTTGGAGCGGGCCATTGCCCAAGCCAGCGCCGGGGCCTGCAATGTGGTGTTGGCTTACGATCGCGGTCGCATCGCCGAGGGATTGTCCGCTGATGTGATTGTCTTTGACTATCAGCAACTGACCGACAAGGCGACATTCGCCAAACCACACGAGCTCTCGGAAGGGATGAAGCATGTCCTCGTGAACGGCACGCTGGTACTGCATGACGGTCAACTGCCCCACGCCCGCCCGGGACGCGTTTTGCGCGGCCACGGCTTCCGTTCGGATGCCGTGGCACACAGCGTGTCGACTGGCAGTTTGGATGCGCGACTCGCCAGCTTTGACCGGATGCTGCGTGAATTCATGCGGCAGCACCGCGTGCCAGGAGCCGCGTTGGCGGTCACGCGGCAGGGGAAGCTGGTGCTCGCACGCGGCTATGGCTACGCGGATGTGGCCACGCACGAGCCCGTGACACCGACCTCCCTGTTCCGCTTGGCAAGTATCTCCAAGCCGATCACGGCGGTCGCGATTATGCAGCTTGTCGAACAGCAGCGATTGCGGCTCGACGACAAGGTGTTCGACATCCTCGAACACGACGACGCGTTATCTCATGACGCGGCATTCGATGCACGACAACGTGACATCACGATTCTCCATTTGTTGCAGCATCGCGGCGGCTGGGATCGCGACAAGTCGTTCGATGCCATGTTTCAGTCCGTGCGGTTTGCCCGGAAATTGGACATTCCACCTCCCGCCGGTTCGCAAGATGTGATTCGCGCCATGCTGGGACAACCGCTCGACTTCGACCCAGGCGAACGTTACGCCTACTCGAACTATGGCTACTGCTTGCTGGGACGTGTGATCGAGAAACTGACTGGACAAGACTACGCCGACTACGTGACGCAACAGGTGTTTACGCCGCTGGGCATTCAGGCGATGCGGATCGGTCAGTCGCGACTGGATGGCCGTGCTTCTCGGGAGGTGCGCTATTACGATCCGGAGCGCGGCCCGTCTGTGTTTGCCCAAGATCTGGGGGAACAGGTTCCGTGGCCGTATGGCGGCTGGCATCTGGAGGCCATGGATGCGCATGGAGGCTGGATCGGCTCGGCGGTGGACCTCGCGCGATTCGCCGCGGCTTTCGACGATCCCGAACAATGTGCCGTATTAAAGTCCCCCACGATCCAATTGATGCAGGTCCGGCCGCCAGGGCTGGCCGGTCACACGGCTGAGGGTCAAGCCACGCCCACCTACTACGGCCTGGGTTGGTTCACGCGTGAGTTGGCAGATGGCAAGCTCAATCAATGGCACACCGGTTCGTTGGCCGGCACCGCGACGATTCTCATCCGTCGCCACGACGGGTTGAACTTCATGGCGTTGTTCAACACGCGTCGCAGCCCTCACGCGGCACATCTGGGGCAAGCCATCGACAGTCTCTTGCACCGCGCCGCCGACGAAGTCACCGATTGGCCTGACGTCGACCTGTTTAGCGAGTTTGTGTTGGGTCCATAATCGCGAACAAGGCCGGAGCCCGACTACTGACATTCCTGGCGGCAATCGGATGCAACCCGTTGTGCTCCTAAGCGCGCCAGATCAATGAGATCGCCGGTGTGGCGATCAACACAACAGCAATCGACACAGTCAACCCCAGCGGCCAATAGTCGCCGAAGCGATATCCACCTGGCTCCATGACCAGTGTGTTCGATTGGTGCCCGATGGGCGTTAGGAACGCGGCGGATGCTCCGACGGCCACAGCCATCAACAGCGCGTCCACCGAGGCCTCCAGCGAACTCGCCACGTGGACGGCGATCGGTGCCATCAGCACGGCCGCGGCGGCGTTGTTGATCACGTTCGACAGCAGCATCGTCGAAACGATCAGGATCGGCACCAGCAGCCACGCGCCGCCCGAGTTGCCGGCCCTGACCACCTGATCCGCCACGATCTGTGCCGCCCCGGTCGTCTCGAAGGCCGCGCCCACGGGCATCATCGCGCCGAGAAGAATCACGATCGGCCAGTCGATCGCGTCGTATGCCTCCCGCAGGGCGACGATGCCGGTCAGTGTCATTACCAGTGCGGCGGTGACCAGCGCAATTTGCACCGGCATCAGGCCGAGCGCCGTGGCAGTCAGGCCGCAGAGAAAGATCCCTCCCGCAAGAGGAATCCGCGACCTCTTTCCCAACGTGAGTTCCCGCTGTTCCAAAGGCAGGCAGCCAAGCTTTGAGGTTGCTTCGGCCAACGCGTCGGGGCTTCCCTGTAGCAGGAGAATGTCGCCCAGGACAAACCGGACCTTGCTGAGCTGCTGGCGCAATCGCTGCCCTGAACGTGCCACCGCCAAAAGATTGACCCGAAAACGCTGCCGCAGATCCATCGCCGCAGCGGTGCTTCCGACGAGCGGCGAGTCCTGGCCGACCACCGCTTCCCGAATTTCCACGTCATCCGACTCCAGAGACCCTTCTCCCTCATCCTTGCTCTCGGCCAGTTCCAGCTTCGCGGAATCCACCAATGTTTTGATGTCCTCCGGAGTCGCTTCCACCAACAGCAGATCGTCCGGTTGCAACACCTCGTAAGCAGAAGGCGCGAAGGCCTTTCGCTCCTGCCGAATAAGCGCGATGACCGTTGCCTCGGCCTCGTCGCCTAGGCTGGCTTCCAGATCGTGCAGCGTTTTGCCGGCCATCTTGCTCTCGGCGGGGACGCGCAGCTCGGTCACGTACTCGTCGATGGCAAACAACCCCTCCTCGGATTTCGCGTCGACGCGCACCGGCACCAGGAATCGGCTCAGCAGGCCGATGATGACTACTCCGCCCAGCGTGACCACCGTGCCGACCGGCGAGAAGTCGAACATGCCGAACGGCTCACCCGCCGACTCTGGGCGGAACGACGCCACGATGATGTTCGGCGGCGTGCCGATCAGCGTGGTCATGCCGCCCAGCAGCGAGCCGAACGCCAGCGGCATGAGCCCCTGCGACGGAGAATAGCCGCCGCGCCGAGCCATCCATACGGCCACCGGCATCAGCAGCGCCAGCGCTCCGACGTTGTTCATGAATCCCGAGCAAACGGCGGTCAGCAGCGTGAGCGCGGCAATCTGCCTCGTCGGCCCGCCGCCCACGTGACTCAACAAGCGGGCGATGGCGTCCACGACGCCCGCGTTCATCAGGCCTTTGCTCAGGACGAGCACTGCGGCTACGGTGACCACCGCCGGATGGGCGAATCCCGCAAACGCCTCGTCCCCCGACACCAAACCGCGAAAAGCGACCGCCAACAGCGCAGCCAAGGCCACCAGATCGTATCGCCACCGTCCCCAGACAAACAGAATCAGCGCTGCAGCGAGAATGAGAAAGATGAATGTCTGATCCGAAATGGCCATCGTCGAGAATCCGTGCCGCCGGTTTACTAGCTTGGACCGCCGTCCCTATCATCGGAGCGACGCGGGTCGCGACCTTTTTGAACGGCATTTTACCGCGTACAATCGCGTTTGACATCGCTGGCTCGGCGACTTTGCTCCACCACGCACGCTGGATGCGTCGTGGCCGCCACGCGACGCTCCGACCAACCAAGAGAACGGACCATGTGCGGCGAGCAACTGGAAGCTAGAGAGAAACCGGATAACCTAGCGGCCTCCGTACGCGAGGATGACCCGCGCGTGATCTTGGCCGCTCAGCGGACGCTGCTGGCCTGGATTCGCACGGGATTGGCGATGATGGGATTCGGGTTTTTGGTCGCCAAGTTCGGTCTATTCCTGCGCGAACTCGTGATACTTCAAGGGGGCCAACCGATAGGAACTCCGCGCTGGTCCGTGTGGATCGGTGCCGCGATGATCACCTTGGGAGCCGTCGCCAACCTGGTGACGGGAATCGAGCACTGGCGGTATACGCGCCAGCTTGGCTCCGTGCCGGAACGATTCCGACGCGGATACCGTATGGGCATCGCCAGCGCGATTTTGCTCGCAGGTGTCGGAGCGATGATGGTGGTTTATATTGCAGCGCTACAATAAATCGTTTGCAGCGGTGATAGGGCTCCAGCAACATGCGGTGTCCCCGCTCGCTCCATTCGAAGCGTAATTCCTTCGGGGAGTGACCGAGGACAGTCAGCTTTCTCGACCTGGCATTGCATCAATCGGTGCGTGAGACGCTGTTTTCTCTGCGGACACGATCCCGTCTCCGAAGAGAACTACGAGCATCGCAAGTAGTAAGGAGGATTGTGGTTGCAAGCAACCACTCTACGTGGCTGAAACCAGCGACTTCACGTCGGCTCAGCGGCGGATCGCTGCCCAACAGCAAGCGGCGGCGACTGACGGACAGGCAATCCCATCGCCCACCTCCCGACGTCTGGCTGGCTCCGTTACCGTTGGCGGAAAGTTCCATGCCGACGGGTCCGGCGGCGAGCGACGCGGGGCAGCGTTGCAGCGACAAAGGGTTTCTTCCGATGTCGCTCGCCGCGTACCGGGAGTTGCTCGATTGGTCGGGCCGCCACGTGGTCGAGGGGAAACTTGGCGCGATCCTGGAGTGAACTCCGTGCCCACCAATTTCGGATGGCCGCGCAGGAAGGCAAACCGCTGTGCTTCCAGGTACTCGTCCGGGTTGGGAAAGGTTGCCCATCGTTTTCTTGAGTACGACTACAAAGCAGACACTCAACAGTTCTAAACATTCCCAAGTGGGGTACGTGGTTGACCGCCGTGCGATATCAATCAGTCCGCGAAGCTTGATGCGGTCTTGAGTACGACTGGCAACAACACACGCTTTGTTGGCCACTCTGTTTGTCCGAACCGAATGCATTGATAATGCCGGTGCGAAGCCGTATTATCCCACTTTCCGGGCCGCGTCAGTGACATCGTGGTGTATCATGAAGCCTTGCAGGCGGGACCGCAAAGGAGACTACATGAGCGACAACTCAATGCGACTTCCAGCGGTGAGCGAACTCGCCATCCCACTCGAACGAGACGTGTTTCTTCGGACTCTGCTTCGGCATCTGGCCGGGACGTTGCAGAAGGTCGTCGGCCTGGAGGAAGCGTCCGGCTTCGTCAGCGTCGTTGGCCAGGAAATCGGCGATGAGATCAACCACACCTACAAGAACGCCTTGGCCGTAGAGAACCTGAGCCGGGAGCAGGTGGGTGAAGTGTTTGTGGACCTCAAACGCCGCATCCAAGGCGATTTCTACGTCATCGAGCAGGACGAAGAGAAGATCGTGTTGGGCAACCGGGCCTGCCCGTTTGCCGAGAAGGTTGTCGGTCGCCCCGCCCTGTGCATGATGACCTCCAACGTATTCGGGAGCATCGCCGCCGACAACCTCGGGTACGCTAAGGTTGCCATCGAGCAGGCCATCGCCCAAGGCGATCCGGGCTGCCGGGTCGTCGTCTACCTCAAGCCGACGCCGGAAGCGGAAGCCGCGCAGGGCCGGGAGTATTTCAAGGGGTAGGGGTTCGACCGTGACGCCGGAGCAATTCCTTATTTTTGCCGAACCGTTGCCGGAGCCAATGCTGCTAATGGCGGGTAGCGGCGTCGTCCTTGCAGGCAACCGAGCCGTTGAGAAGCGGCTGGGCGTTGCGCTGTACGAAGTCCGGGGGAAGAATCTGGTCGATGTCGTTGCCGACTCGCCCGACGAGATCGCTCATTATCTCCGGTCCTGTTCCCGCAGCCGTTCGCTGGTGCTCGGCTCGCTCACCTTGCTTGTAGG
>JBGTHH010000383.1:0-4121 GCA_041746275.1 Pirellulaceae bacterium
CCGGATCAAACGAGGAAAGTCATCCGCCTTGATATCGACGTTTTCGGCCTCTTCGGCGGTTCCCGCGTTTCCAGGAGCCACGAAGACCCGGTCGGCAAGGGGGCTTTGCTTGATCTTCCAAGCCAGCGCGTGTTCCCGACCACCGTTTCCGACGACTAAGACATTCATTCCGGGCGGTCTCGTGAGGTGCATGCGTATTGATGGCCAACAGCGAGCCTCATTCTAAAACGCCTCTGGCTAGGCGGAAAGCTGGCTAGGCGGAAAGCGGCCTGAACGAGCGGTCATGGCGCTAGCCGCGAGCGGCCACTGCGGCTAATTGTCACAGGTTCGGGGTGGTTGACAATAAACCTTGGTCAGATACAAATTTGAGCTCGGTTCCGTGAAAAACTTCACAAGCAGGGCTGACCCATCGGCACGGCTCTCGCAAGCTCTCAATTCACAACCGCAAGTGGTGGTTCTTAGTGCATGGCTGATAAACAAAATCTGTCCGTGGAAGAGGTGCTCGCCGCCTGCCGTCAACAGGATGGTGGTGCGGCTGGGGATTCCGCTGCCGCGCCTCCTGCCGCTGCTCCCCAGCCTGTGGCCGAAGAGCCAGTGGCTGAGAAATCCGCGCCGGTAGCCAAAGCGAAGCCGACTGCGGCGGCTAAGCCCGGCGCGATGAGTGTGGCGGACATGCTCGCGGCGGCTCGGTCCGCCGATGCGGGTGGCCAGTCAGCGAGTTCTGATAAAGCGGCCGCCACTCCGGCGAAGCCGGCGGCTCCGGTCAAGCCTGGGTCGATGTCTGTGGCGGACATGCTGGCCGCAGCGCGAGGAGAGAAGGCTGGAGGAGCGGCGAAGCCCTCCGCACCGAAACCAGCAGTGGCACCTAAGGCGGCGGTTCCAGCCAAAGCTGCGCCTGCGGCAGCGAAGGCACCGGTGGCTAGTAAGGCTTCGGGGCCAAAGGATACGGCAAGTATCTTGGCAGCCGTGCGTGGTGGTGCCGCCAAGCCCGGTCCGATTTCCAAGGCGGAGGCTGCGGCACGGCAGAAAGATGCTGGTGCTTCGACGGCGAAGAAGAAGCTGCAAGTGCCGCCCATGCCTGCGAAGCCCGATTATGCCAAAGGTGTCCCAGCGTCAGTGGCCACTTCCGAGCGGCGCGGTTTCATGACGGCGACGTTGGCGATTTTCGCTGGAGCATTCTTTATGACTTCTTCGTTGGCGATCGGCTTCAGTTCGCTGGCGGTGACAATGCTGTTGTGGGTGTTGGGGCTGGCGCGGTTTATGTTCCCGAATATTCTCACAGAGCCGCCGACGAAGTTCAAAGTCGGCTTTCCGGACGAGTACGCGCCCGGTCAGGTCGCGACGAAGTATATTGCCCAATTCGGTGTCTGGGTGGTTCGTTATGAGTATGACGGCCAGCCGCAAATCTATGCCTTGCAGTCCGTGTGTACGCACTTGGGTTGTACGCCGAGTTGGTTAGAGGGCGAGCAGAAGTTCAAGTGTCCCTGTCACGGTAGCGGCTTTTATAAGGACGGGGTCAATTTTGAAGGTCCGGCACCGCGGCCATTGGAGCGCTATGCGATTCGGGTCGGCGATGATGGGCAACTCGAAGTGGACAAGAGTCGTAAGTTCAAGGAAGAGGTGGGGCAGTGGCGTGACTCTGCTTCGTTCGTTTCCGTTTAGTGATCCCCGCGAAATGCGATTGTAGCGAATATGGCATCTTTTGACGAAATGGTTCGTGGTTCGCAGATCTGGAAGAGTATCTTCCGTCATCCTGCCCCCGTCGATCGCCGCAATCGCGTTGTGGTGATGCTGACCAACTTCTTTCTGCATTTGCACCCGGTCTCGATCAAGAAGCAGGGCATCGCACTCAGTTACACTTGGTGTATGGGTGGCGTGACCTTCTTTTTGTTCTTGGTGGAAACCGTGACCGGTGTGTTGTTAATGTTTTACTATCGGCCGACGCTCGAGTGGGCCTATAGCGACATTCTCGCGCTGCGCGACGTGGCCTCGTTGGGAATCCTGCGAGAAATTCATCGCTGGGGAGCTCATGCGATGGTCATTACGGTGTGGCTGCATATGTACCGCGTGTTTTTAACCGGTAGCTACAAGCCTCCGCGGGAATTCAATTGGGTTGTCGGTGTCATTTTGTTGCTGTTGACCCTGTTGCTCTCATTTACGGGCTATTTGCTTCCTTGGGATCAATTGGCGATTTGGGCGATCACGGTCGGTTCCAACATGGCACGAGCCACTCCGTTTCTGGGGCATGAAGGTCCGGGTGCCGCGCTTTTGACGGTCGATGGGATTGATATGATCACGAATGCCTCCGACGCGAGGTTTGGATTGTTGGGTGCCCGGTTTGTGGGTGAGGAGACGTTGAATCGCTTTTACGTATTGCATTGTGTGGCGATTCCGCTGGCGACAGCGCTGTTATTGGCGATTCACTTTTGGCGGGTGCGTAAGGACGGTGGGATCAGCGGTCCGCTGTAGTTGGTCTTGGCTGTCCGGCTGGTTTCAACTCGGTACAGTGTCAATGGGTCGCGTGGCGACCGCTCGAACATAGAGGACGCAGAGAGGCCATGCACGGTCACGTCAGTTACGAAGTTTTTATTCATCAAGTCGCAGGCTTCCTGACGGCTTACTATATGTTCATCGCCATGATGAACGCGTTCGCGGCGCTTTATCTATGGCGTTCAGGCCGTGCTGCGTCATTATTTCGCTTGCCCGCCTTGGGGTTGATGATTACCACGGCCCATGTGTGGCTGGTGGTCGCCGGTGTGTTTACGATCCTGAGTGCTTTCGCCACGAACGGTGGAGCGGCCCTGCTGGCCTTGCCGCAGTCGGTGCGCGACATGGCGGACTCGATCATGGGGCCGGTGGTCTATACGGTCGGCAGTCTCCTCCTGATGGCTGTGCTGTATTTGGGGCGTAACTTCTTTGTGAAGCCGACCGTGGCCTGGGCGGGCCTGAATCTGTCGTTGCTCTTGATGGGTCTGTCGATGACGGACCAGGATTTCGCTTCGATTGTTATGAAGCCCGACAATGTGCCGATTGTCGCGATGATCTACCTATTGGGTTATTTCACGTGGTTGAGCGCCTACAAGGCCGTGCAGAATGACGAACGACTGGCTCGCGGCGAGGTGCCCCTCGAGAAGCTGGATGACGAGAAGGTGCTGGTCTGGCCCGATTTGGTGTATACCGAATTGATCTGCATGATCGCTTTGACGGCCATTCTTTTGTTCTGGGCGATCGGCTTGCAGGCCCCGCTGGAAGAACCGGCGAGTAGTGTCAAGACACCGAATCCCTCGAAAGCTCCGTGGTACTTTCTGGGATTGCAAGAGATGCTCGTTTACTACGATCCCTGGATGGCTGGGGTGGTGCTTCCGAGCGTCATTGTGGGCGGGCTCATGGCCATTCCGTTTATTGACTTCAATAAGAAGGGGAATGGTTATTACACGATCAACGAGCGGAAGTTCGCTTATTGCACGTTTCAGTTTGGCTTTCTGGTTCTGTGGGTGACGTTGATTGTGATGGGGACGTTTCTTCGCGGGCCGAATTGGAACTTCTTTGGCTTCTACGAGACTTGGGATGCCCATAAGGTCGAAGCCCTAAACAATATCGATCTCTCGCAGCGATTTTGGGTGGATATGCTGGGGATGGGGCGACCGCGGGCGGCCGATACGGCACCGATGATTGTCAAGATCGGCTACATCGTATTTCGAGAATTGCCCGGCATTTTGCTGCTGCTGTTTTACTTCGGTGGCGGTCCACCGGCGATGGTGATTTACAGCAAGTTCTTCCGCCAGATGTTTATGCGGATGGGCTTCATGCGGTACATGGTGTTATCGAATTTGATCTTGTTGATGGCGTTGTTGCCGATCAAGATGCTCGCTCGTTGGACGGTGAATATGAAGTATTTCATCTCGATCCCCGAGTATTTCCTTAATTTCTAGCTGACGCCGCTCCTTGAGGGCGGGGACGGAAACGATGCCAGCAACGGAACAAACGTGGCGCAACACAAAGCTGCTGCACAAGATCTTCGCGGTCTCGGGCGTGGTGATGCTCGTGGCGACGGTCTGGATGCTTGCGAAGGATCACGCGCGAGCCTGGAAGCCTTATCAGCGAAATGCCAATAAGGTCGA